>CALCJM010000167.1 GCA_937967505.1 uncultured Pirellulaceae bacterium
TACGATCATAACCCCAGCTTGGATTCTCTTTAGCAAACTGTAGCACCAATTTGACAATTTCCGGATCCGTTTCAGGTCGATCGGGTTTGCGTTTCCGATCTGAGTAATCCCATTTCTGGGCAATCAGTTTTCGATGCCAGCTCAAAATCGTGTCGGGCGAAAACAACTGTCACAGTTGGCCGAATTGCTGAGAATTTTGGAGAAGGAGATGTCGCCCTCTCTCAATCGGACAACGGACCGTAGAGGTCCGGGCGGCGATCTTCGAAGCGGTGTACTTCATGTTTTCCCGGTACGCTCACATAGTGCTTCTTCCGCGCCCAGGTGACATCAATGTCGCCATACAAAATCGCTTCTTCCGCGTGGTTGGCGAATGCCATCTCGCCACCCAACGGGTCGCAGATTTTACTCTTGCCTACAAAATCAAAACCACGCTCGCTGCCGATGCGATTGACAGACATGTAGTAGACGTTGTTCTCCAACGCGCGTACGTTGGGGATAAAATCGGGAACGCGTCCGGCTCCCGGTGGCCAGTTCGTTGGCAGTACAATCAGATCCGCACCACCAAGTGCCAACACACGCGCTGTTTCCGGGAACGAACAGTCATAGCAGATATTCATGCCTAGGTTGATTTCAGGGAAATGCACCACTTCCATCGCCCGGTCGCCCGGGGTGGTAAAACGATCAACGCCCAAAGTCGGCAGGTGAGTCTTTCGGTAGCTGGCGATCACGCCACGCCCATCAACCGCAACGACCACGTTGAAAATCCGGGGCGCTTGGCTGGCATCACAGCGCTCCAACATTCCCAAAACCAAACGTGCCGAAAGCTGTTCCGCCAGAGCGACAGCGCGCGTGACAAAATGTCCGTCAAGAGGTTGAGAGACTGCCAGCGCTTCGTCGAATGAATCGAAACAATAACCGGTCAGCGTGCATTCGGGAAAGACGATCAGTTGGGCACCGTTGTGGGCAGCTTCGGCACCTAATCTTTTAATCGTCGAAAAATTGGCATCGGGGTCGGCGATGGCGATATCCATCTGAGCGCCGGCAATTTTATAAGTCTTCACCGCTCACCACCACCTCTCCATTCATACTGTAGGCCGAAAACCGCTACCGTGGCATCAGCCTGTGCGGCAGTCACAACCTATTTTCGGTCGGCCAACGGCACGAACTGGCGAACGGTTGGACCGGTGTAAATCTGACGTGGCCGACAAATACGACTGGTCGGCGAACCTTGCATTTCTTTCCAATGTGCAATCCAGCCCGGCAGGCGACCGATCGCAAACAGAACGGTAAACATTTCAACAGGAATCCCCATCGCCCGATAAATTACGCCAGAATAAAAATCAACGTTCGGATACAGCTTGCGTTTCACGAAATACTCGTCCTCTAGGGCAACTTTTTCAAGTTTCTGGGCGATCTCGAACAGCGGATCGTCGATGTCCAAGCGCTCCAGCAACTGGTCACAGGCGGCCTTGATGATCGTGGCACGCGGGTCAAAGTTTTTGTAAACCCGATGTCCGAACCCCATTAAACGGAAGCCATTTTCCTTGTCCTTGGCCATTTTGACGTATTTGTCAACGTCGCCACCGTCCTCTTTGATGCGGTTGAGCATCTGCACGACTGCTTCATTGGCTCCACCGTGCAGCGGCCCCCACAACGCGCAGATGCCGGAAGAAATTGATGCGAACAGATTGGAATCGGCGGAACCGACCATGCGGACAGTGGACGTGCTGCAGTTCTGTTCATGATCGGCGTGAACGATAAACAGCATGTTGAGGGCTTTGGTGAACACCGGATCCGCTTTATAGTCCTCGCACGGTGTCGAAAACATCATCTGCAAGAAATTCTCGCAGTAGGAAATCGTATTGTCCGGGTAGGCAAAAGGCTGCCCCAGCGATTTTTTATATGCGTAGGACGCGATCGTTGGCAGTTTGGCCAACAGGCGATGAATGGAAATCTCAACCTGTTTTGGATCGTGAGGATCCAGCGAATCCTGGTAGAACGTCGAAAGCGCTCCAACGACGCTAGACAGGATCGCCATCGGGTGAGCATCGCGCGGGAAGCCGTCATAAAAGGACTTCAGATCCTCGTGCAGCATGGTGTGATTGCGAACGTGTCCACGAAATTGCTCAATCTGAGCGGAGCTGGGCAGTTCGCCATAGATCAGCAGGTACGCAACCTCGATAAAGTCACAGTTTTCCGCAAGTTGCTCGATCGGGTATCCGCGATATCGCAGCACCCCTTCCTCACCATTAAGAAATGTGATGCCACTGGTGGTCGATCCCGTGTTCACATAGCCCTGATCGAGGGTCACCAGTCCGGTGGTGCCGCGCAGTTTACCTATGTCGATGCCCTGTTCATTTTCCGACCCGGTAATAATGGGCAGGTCAAGCTCTGTCTCGCCGTGTTTGAATTTCGCTACTTCTGACATCAACGTATTCCCGGTGGCTGTAAATGGAGCCAAATTTAATCAGTTTGTTTGAAATGCTCACCGGTGTGGTGATTTCCACCGAGCGCCGGTGCTCCGATTCGTTCCATCGATTTTACCCTTTTTCACCAATTCCTGGAACTGGTGCGGGCTGTCCTCGCGCGTTTTTAACAGAACCCACCGACTTTTGTTCTCCACCGTCTGGCGACGGTAGCTACGTTACATAAACGGGGCTGCGCCCGTCAGAGCGTGGAGTGCGTACTCCAACGTTCCGCAATGACATTCGGCAAAGTAGAGTTATCACTGACGCGTCCACCGTCTGGCGACGGTAGCTACGTTATATAAACGGGGCTGCGCCCATCAGAGCGTGGAGCGCGTGCTCCAACGTTCCGCAATGACATTCGGCAAAATAAAGCTATCCCTGATGCCTCCACCGTCTGGCGACGGCAGCCCCGTTGAAGCTGGCACACACCTGATCATTTATCGGCCGCCGCTTCCAACGCCTTTTGCATTCGCGCAATCCGGTCGCTGAGTTTTTCAGTGGTCAATCGGTCGCGCAGTTGGTCTACGATCAAAGGGAATGCCATCGGCGAAGGGCGTATCAGCTTTTGTATGACGATTTCCGAACGCCCGATACGTTCAAGTGTCTCCGTCAAGCGTTGCTGCTCCAGCTTCTGCTCCAGCACTTCGCTTTGAGCCTGCTTGAGTAACAAATTATTCGGGTCATACGTACGAAAGACATCAAAGAACATATTGCTGGACGCCTGTACGTGCCGCGCATTTTTTTGCTGCCCGGGAAATCCCTGTTTAATCAGCCCCGCCACTCGAGCAACCTCACGAAACTGACGCTTGCTCATTTCTGACGCATTGAGACTTGCGGTGATGTTGTCGGCGATCGAATCCACCGAAAACAGACCTGCGGCGAGCGCCTTGTCCAGCGGTGCCTCGGTGGGTGAGTTCAACAACAGGCCGTAGTCATTCATGGCCATCGCAAAGGTGATCGGTTGCATTTGAGCCATTCGCCAGGCAATCAATGCAGCCATCCCTTCGTGAACCAACCGTCCCGCAAATGGGTAGATGAATAGATGGTATCCGTCCCGATCCTGCAACGTTTCAATCAACAATTGATCCAGCGCGGGCAATGTGGACCATTGCTGTTGCAGTTCCAGAATCGGCCGAATGGCTTTCATCTCCGGTGAATCATAAATGCCTCGCAGGGCCTGTTCGAATTTCTGCCGCAGCGCCAACGCCAGTTCATTTGACAGCGGCATCCTGCCGCCCATCCAACGTGGAAACGTGGACGCTTTTCCGGTCGCTTTTTTGACCCACGCCGCGTTGTCATAGATTTTGATCAACTCCAGCAATTTCCCCCCCAGCCGAAACTTCTCGCCGGGCGAAATCCTGGAGATAAACGATTCCTCAACCGTCCCGATCGAGCCACCTTTGAGATATTTGACCTTCATCGACGCGTCGCTGACGATCGTTCCCATTGACATCCGATGCTCACGCATGACTTTTTTGTCACGCACCACAAATCTCCCATCCACCGGTTCGATCCGGCGAAAATCAGGATAGGCTTTTAGCGTTTCGCCACCGCGCACGGCAAAATCGAGCGTCCACTGCCATTGCTGCGGCGTTAAGTCACGATAGGCCATCGTGGTTTTGACTTCCGCATAGAGCTCGTCTGGCGCGAAACCGCCCCCCATCGCCACCGTCACTAGGTGCTGCGCCAGCACATCCAGTGCATTCTTCAGCGGAATGCGGCTCTCGATTTTCTGTTCTGCAATCGCATCGCGTAACGCCGCCAATTCAGCCAATTCGATAGCGTGCGTCGGAACAAAGGTCACCCGGCTGGGCCTGCCCGGCTGATGCCCTGACCGCCCGGCGCGTTGAATCAATCGCGCGTTGCCTTTGGGGCTGCCAACCTGAATCACGTGATCGACCACTGAAAAATCAACGCCAAGGTCCAGGCTGGATGTACAAATACAGCACTTCAGATTTCCAAGCCGAAGTTGATCCTCCACCCAATGCCGCACCTTACGATCCACTGAGCCATGATGGACCGCGATCTGGCCTGCCAGATCGGGTAACATGTACCGTAGCGTATGGTACCAGATCTCCGTTTGTGATCGCGTATTGGTAAACAGCAACGTACTGTCGTGCTTCTTAATGACTTCAGCAACCTCTTCACCCAACCGCGTGCCGATATGCCCGGCCCACGGGAACCGATCGATGTGCTTGGGTATAATCGACTTGATCGAAATCTTCTTTCGTCTGGTACTGCGGATCATCACAGATTCCGGCAGCGCGCGGCTGCCAACCAGCGTCTCCAGTGCCTGTTCCAGGTTGCCGATGGTCGCCGACAGCGCCCACAGCTTGACATCCGGTTTTAAACCGCGGACCCGAGCCAGCGCCAGTTCTGTCTGCACTCCGCGCTTAGCCCCCAACAGTTCATGCCACTCATCGACCACCACACATTGCAGTTCAGAGAATCGTTCAAGTGTATCGTCGCGTGTCAGCATCAATGAAAAACTCTCCGGCGTCGTGATCAGAACATCGGGCAGCGATTTTCGTTGCTGATTTCGAATCGCGACAGAAGTGTCGCCAGTGCGCTTTTCCACCAACCAGTTCAACCCCAAGCCTTCCACTGCAGCGGCAAGGGTTTTCTCTGTATCGGTCGCCAACGCGCGTAGTGGAGTGATCCACAGAATTCGCAACTGGCTGCCCTTGGGACGTTTGATCCGCGCGGAAGACTTGCGTTTCTCCCGATTGAGCCGTCGCAACGACCTCTCCATTGTGGACGATTCGGTGGACGGGTCCGGGGCGCGCCTGTCCGGCATGTGAGCAGGGGGAGTCGTTTCCGATTCCTTCACCGCCGCCAGATGCGCCTCAAGTTCTTTCAGACGCTCTTTTTTGGTGGCGATATATTCAATCACCGGCCCCAAAAACACACCCAGCGTTTTCCCGGTCCCGGTTGGCGCATGAACCAACCCGTGCTTACCCACCAGATAGTTTTTCCAGCTTTCACGCTGAAACTGGAAAGGATTGCGCCCTGTCTTTCTCATCCAGCCAGCGACCGCGGTCAGAGATTTTTTCTGGTAAAGCGTTAACAATAATTGACAAAGCAGGTTGAAGCAGGAAGCTGTGGAAGCACGACCGTCGGCGTAAGTCAGCGTTTACAAAAATAATCTACGCCGATTGTAAAAACAATTGTCGATATAAACCATAGTCGATATAAATCAGACTTAGGGCAATCGGCAGTTGAAAGCTTACCGTTGGCGATGCTGCCAGCTTCGCTCCGACGCTGGCGGCGTCGCCAACGGATGGTAAATTTCTAACGGCCAGTCGCCTAATAGCACGCGTGTGAATGAAAGCGGTTCGCGCGGTTCTTCCCTTTACCTTCGGAGATTCTTTTGCCCGATACGCAATGGCCCCTACTTCAGCAGTTTGGCATTGGAACCAGTGTCTGGCACTGGCTTGGCCGTGGATTCCTAGTCGGCCTGATGGTAATCGCGGCAGCCAATGCGGTTTCCTATTTCTGTCTGTCCGAAGGGTGGCCAAACCTTGTCGGGCTGCACAGCGAGCAGGAAGAAAGAATCGGTTTCCCGTTTGAAGTGTGGCAGCGCGGCAAATTTTACGGCACGAACCTGATCAACTTCCCGGCATTCTACCAGAACGGGGCCTGTGGAGTCGTCTTGGGGATAATTCTCGGGGCGATGGCCATGCGGCTAACAGCGCGTCTGAACTGCATCGCGGAAAATGTACTACGATCCGATCCCGCCGTACAGTCGATTGCCTCTCCGTCGGAACAGGAACCAACAGCGAAACGACCCAGCAATCAATTTTCCGTTTCGGGACTAATGATTTGCACCACCATCGTGGCGGCAGTTGTAGGACTGGCCACAAAAATAATGCCGTCCCCAAAAGTTCTGATCGCCATCTTCTTTTTCGCCCCGGTCGTCATGATCGCAGTGGCCATGCTTCCGCGCTCTTGGACGTGGAAATTTCGTGTGGCCACGCTGACGGTTCTGGCGGCGTCCTCAATCGGTGTCGCAATCGCGGTTGGATCCGGACTGGGCCTTAAGTTTGACGAAGTGCTGATGGGAATATTTATTTGCTGGACCCCTCAGGGAGTCCTCGGAACCCTAGTGCTGTTGGCCTGGCTGGCGGTGCAGGGCAGGGTAGACACCACGCCGATAGATGATTAACCATGACAGGATCGTTGCGCGGTGGAGACCTGCCCGGCGACACCTGTGATGACCGGACCACTTGGGCGCACGTACCTTTGTAATGCTTGTTTGCGGCTAAAAACAGCGTTTGACCGGCCTCGTTTTATGTCAAATGTGGGTTACACTGTAACCTTCGTTACGGCTGGCAAGTCCAATGGTTTCCTTTAGCTGATTTCCTTTAACGAGTTCTCTCGCATGTGTGGTGGACGCATCGTTGCACCTTTGCCTGTTATCCACATCCTCACTCAACATCGCTCAAACATTTTCGGCTGTCTTTGAAATTCACAGTCCCCATGTCCATGGACCTATCTGACTCCAGCAGAGATTTTGAGGAAACGCGGTTACTGTATCGATGTTCCTGCGGCGTGCAGTTGGTGATTGACCAACACGCCGGTGGCAAGTGCGACCATTGCGGACGCTTTATCACCACCGAAAAACTGGAACTGGAACTTTCCGCGACGATGGCGCTTCCCGATGATGCCACCATGCACGGTCAATCTGAAACGGTCTGCACAGACGACTCGTTTGACGTGGTTGGTGTCGATCCACTGATCGGGCAAAGCTTTGAACACTTCGAGATCGTCAATCGCTTGGGGCGCGGCGGGATGGGTTACGTTTACCGGGCACTGGACAAATCACTCCAGCGTTATGTTGCGGTCAAAGTACTTCGCAGCGGCGTCTCTTGGACGGACCAGCGCAGCAGCGACCGCGAGGTGGAAGTGTTGTTGCAAGAGGCCGTCTCCCAGGCTCGGGTCAGCCACCCCAACGTTGTCACGATCTATTTTGTGGGGCGCAAGGCCGGCGAACCATTTCTAGCAATGGAGTTGGTCAAAGGGACTCCGCTGAGCCAATTAATCGTCGATCAGACGCTCAGCTACCGACAGCTGGTCTCCTACGGATTGCAGGTTTCACGCGCCCTTCAGTTTTCCCATCGCCTAGATATTATTCACGGCGACATCAAGCCATCGAATCTGTTGGTGCAGGAAAATGGCACGGTGAAACTTTCGGATTTTGGCATGGCTAGGCGTGAGTCACAATCGGACGCCGTTGCGTTTGGGGGCACGCCCAGTTACCTCGCCCCGGAACTGATCGAAGGTGCCAAAACATCGGTCGCCTCCGACATTTATGCGCTGGGCGTGACCCTGTACGAAATGACGTTCGGCCACCTGCCGTTGAAGTTGAAGGGAAAAAAACCGGCCGACTGGACCAAGGAACACAACGCGCGATCGATCTCCTATCCGAACCCCTGGCCCGAGCATCTACCGGAGAAATGGCATACCATTTTGCAACGTATGCTGGCCAAGGATCAGGACAAACGTTACCAGAACTATGACGATCTGGTAGCCGATCTGGAGAATGTTGAAGCACTCTCCAGCATCCGGGCCAAAACCGTCCCGCGTTTGCTGGCAGGATTGATTGACTTCACATCGGTGTTGCTGGTCGCCGCGTCGATTCAGTTCCTGCTGTTCGATGTCCTGAAGCTGCGCGACCAGACCGACAATCTGGCAATTGTGCTGCTGGTTTCCCTGGCGGACATGTTGCCGCTGTTTTTTTTCTCGTTGAGCGTTTTTTTGTTTCGGCAGTCGATTGGCAGGAACCTGCTGTACTTGAGGGTGGTCAACCGGTACGGGCTCAAGCCCACAGCACGAGTGATGCTGACCCGCAGTTTTGTCAGGATGGGGTTTGTCTGGCTGCTGGTGTCGAGTATGGTTTTTGATGTGGAGGGGTTTGGCTGGCCGCAAACGGTCAGGACACTGTTGGCCGGCACGGCCATTGCGTTATTGCTGACGCAGATCACGGTACTGACCTTCAGCAAGAAAAACAGAACGCTACAAGACTGGATCTACAAAACCGACGTGGTTCTGGATACGTAAATGGGGCTGCCGCGTGACGCTGAACACTGACAACTCCGAGGATGAATTTTCCACCGGCAACCAACCGGGAAACTCGGTCGTCATTTCCGTCAACCCAAACTCGGGTTCCGCCGATCGCACGGCGCTGATACGAGACCTTCAACTGCGTTTACAGGAGGCCGGATATGAGGTGGATGTGCTGACCAACGTTGGCCAAGTGGTCAAACGAGCGCGCCAGCTATATGACGCAAAAAATTTACGCGTCGTGGTGGCCGCAGGAGGCGATGGGACGGCATCGTTGTTGGCGAATCAACTGCCGGTCGGCGTGCCGCTGACGATTCTTCCACTGGGCACGGAAAATCTGCTGGCCCGGCATTTGGGATTGTCGACCAATGTCACCCAATTCGTAAGCCTGATCAGAAACGGGCAGTATCAACAGATGGACGCCGGCCGCGCCAACGGGAAACTGTTTTTGGTAATGGCCAGTTGTGGATTCGATGCGGAAGTCGTGGAAAAATTACACCAGAATCGCAAAGGCCACATTAGCTACTGGTCATGGTTCCGCCCAATCATCAGCAGTTTGCGCAGATACCGCTATCCTGAATTGCAGATTTCAATCGACACTCCAGCCAACGAAACCACATCAAGCCAATCCGCCCCACTGACCTTGAAGGCCTCGGCCCGATGGCTGTTTGTCTTCAACGCCCCTCGTTACGCCATGAATCTACCGCTGTTACCGGAAGCGGACCCGCACGACGGGGCGCTGGACATGTGCAGTTTTCGTTACGGCGGCGTGTTCCGCGGGATCGTCTATTTGGTGGCGGTGGTTTTGAAAAAACACCGTCAGTGGTGCAAGACAGAGTTCGGTAAATTTCGTAAAATGACCATTCGGTCAAACTCGCGGGTGCCGTTCCAACTGGACGGCGACCCCGGCGGCGAACTACCGGTAACGATTGAAGTGCTTCCGGAATATCTGACTTTATTGGTGCCCGCTGAGACCGATGAGGATCAGGTCAATAAGACCCCATAAGGCCAAGGCCTTCACGACAGTCGGCCTTCGGTCACGCCCGTGCCTGGCGGATCATTGTTCGTTGCACCAGTTTCATCCATTCCACCCATTCATTCACCTTCCAACCACAAAAGTCCATTGATTAACCACCCCGTTCGTATCTCGGATTCCGTCGCATGTGGATCGGGCCTGCCATTGCTGGTCATTGCAGGGCCCTGCGTGATTGACGACCGCGATTTGATGCTGGAAATCGGTCAGCACGTCAAATCCGCCTGTGAAAAGCTGAAACTTCCGTATGTTTTCAAGGCTTCGTTTGATAAAGCGAACCGAACGAGTTTAAAATCGTACCGTGGAGTAGGCCTTGAAAAAGGGCTGGAAATCCTTGCTTGGGTGAAGGAATCACTGGATGTTCCGGTGACCACCGATATCCATTTGCCCTCCCAAGCCGCAGCGGTGGCTGAAGTGGTCGATTTGATCCAGATTCCGGCATTTTTGGCACGACAAACCGACCTGTTGGTGGCAGCGGCCGCGACTGGCCGGGCCGTCAATGTAAAGAAAGGCCAGTTTATGGCCCCATGGGACATGCAACACGTTGTCGGTAAACTGTTGGAAAGTGGTTGCGAGGATATTTTATTGACCGAACGCGGTACTTTTTTTGGATACGGGCGACTGGTGAACGACATGCGTTCGATGATCCAAATGGCGGAACTGGGGCCGCCGGTGGTCTTCGATGCCACCCACAGCGTACAGATGCCCAGTGCCGCCGGTGGAACAACCGGAGGTCAACGAGAAATGGTGGCACCTTTGGCCCGCGCCGCGGTGGCAACCGGTTGCGATGCGGTGTTTATCGAAACGCATCCCGATCCGGACCAGTCACCCAGCGATGGCCCCAATATGGTGCCACTTGAAGAAATTCAATCGCTGTTGACGACATTGAAAAAAATTAACGAAATCGCCAGTCAGCATTAATTGCGTGTCTTGATCGATAAGAACAAAATAGTTTCAGGAAAAAGTTGATGGAATCGCAGACAAATCCAGTGCGGACAAAAGTGAATTGGAACCGGATCCTCCATCGATGGGCACTCGCCTGTTGCAGCATTGCCATACTGGCACTGACCGGTTGTGGTCGCACCGACCAAACGCTTTCCACCATCGACACCAGCGTCCTGTCGGCAAAAACCAACGACCTGTCCCGCACGATGGACTTCATATTCGCCGATCGCCAGTTCGATCAGAAAAGCTTCGAGGAAAAAGTATCGCTGGGGCTTAATCGTTGGGCCAACTACAGTGCCGACGAAGCCAAATTTGCCAAAGTTGATCGCAGCGATGCAGTGAAAAGCTGGATTGGCCAACATCAGGACCTGGCAATTTTCAGCCGAAATGAAGAATTGGTTTTCTTGAACACCGACGCCTATTTCCTGCAAGAGGCATTCTGGATCTCCGAAATTTCGCGACGAGTCATCGAGAAACCGGCCACCAATTTTTTCGAACTCACCCGGCTTGCTGCTGATAACTTCAGCTTTGGCGCAGGCACCAACGGATTATCGGCCATCATCACCAAACTCCACCCGGAGCTGGACGAAAAACAAACTTCATCACTGGTCAGCGCCCTAAAACTCTCGGATTGGGTGGTACGAAATATTTACCTGCTGGAGGAAATTTCCCCAACCGAAGACGACATTGAAACACAGCGGCTGAACGATTTATCTGATCCGTGGTCGGCCGGTGTGCGCGGAACGGGTTACCAGCGACATCCATGGCAGACGCTGATTTACGGGCGGGGCGACTACGTCGATCGGGCCAAACTACTTTTAATGCTACTGCGCGAGGCAGAGATCGATGCGGTAATGCTGTGTGTCGGTGAACAAGCGAATCCCGTTCCGTGGGCGGTCGGCGTTGCTATCAACGACGATTATTTTCTGTTTGACACAAAACTGGGACTGCCGGTTCCCGGCAAGACGCCCGGTTCAATTGCAACGCTCAAGTCTGTCCGCACCTCTCCGGAATTGCTGTCCGCCCTTGACCTGACGCTGGAGGAATCGCTTGAGGACGACACAAAATACTGGGCCAACAGCGCACAGATAAAATCGCTGGTGGCAAAGACCTACGTTGTCCCCGAATCACTTTCCAAAAGAATGGCTGCGTTGGAGCCGAATCAGGTTGGCGATAACCGGTTAAATCTGGCCGCGTACCCACAACAGGAACTGGCACGACTGCCAAAAATCCAGGGCGTGGAAAACCAGCTGTGGGATATCGCTTTGAAAACCCATCGTTTTCGTAAAGCGGTCAGCGAGGCGATTCCCAGAGCCACCAGCGAAGACGATCTGGCAGACCGTCTGAAGTGGTACTACAGCGAAGAAATGTACGTCAACCAGTTTCACATTTACCGAACCAACCGGGTGCGTTTTTTCAAGGGAATGTTTGAATCCCGGGAAGAACAACGAAAACGCAATGCGGTCGAAAGTTGCCATGTGCTGCTGTACACCGATGATGAGATCGACGGCCTTGCAACCAATGAAGAGGCGATGAACATGATTGGTTTGCTGAAGGATAAAAATCCCGCCGGATTCGAAAGCCGGCTGAAATCGGTTCAAGCGCAAATGAGACTGGTTCGGCGCGATGTCGGACTGTTTCTTTCACAATGCCTGTTTGACAACGGCAATCCCGGCACCTGTGCCAACTGGCTGGATGGGATCGTCCGCAAAGACGATGTGCAACGTTGGCGATCCGGAATCCAGTATCTGCTTGGGCGTTCATTCGAGGCGCGAAAGGAATACGACTTGGCGATCGAACAATACTCGCAAGAGGGATCGAATCAGCTGCACGGCAATCTGATCCGTGCTAGGCTATTGAAAGCCGCCGTGGAAAAAGCGTACCCGGGTGCTTCACTGGGCGCGAAACAGGAAACGGAAGCCGTCAGCACGACGGAGACGGATTCCTCCAAATCCACTTTGGAATCAGACCCAGCCCCGAAAGAATCGGTGGACTTCAAAGAAGCGGAGTAATCTGACGACCAACCGAATTCTGGATTGTTGCAACGGCCGATAAAGTACAAGGATCATACAAGGACCAGCAAGCGCTGTGTTGCTTGGTCCCTTCGGCCTACTGCCACAGTTACTGTCAAATGCCTTCGATAATGACTACTTCCCGATAATGACTACTTCCATTTGAATTCGGAATCGGTCAGGCGTTCGAAAGCCTCGATGTACTTCGCGCGGGTATTGTCAACGACTTCCTGTGGTAGCTCGGGCGGCACACTGTTTTTGTCCCACTCAGTCGCACTGAGATGCTCGCGCACAAACTGTTTGTCAAACGACGGTTGGTCCTGCCCCTCGGCATACTGGTCGGCAGGCCAAAACCGCGAACTGTCGGGGGTCAGCACTTCATCGATCAAAATCAATTCGCCGTTGTGCCAGCCCCACTCAAACTTTGTATCCGCTAGGATGATACCTTTCTTGGCCGCGAAATCCCGACCGCCCTCATAAATCTCCAGGCTACGCTGTTTCAGTTCATCAGAGACATCCTGTCCGACGATCTCGACCATGCGTTCAAATGAAATGTTCTCGTCGTGCCCCGACTCTTCCTTGGTTGCAGGAGTAAACAGCGGCTGCGGGAATTTGGCGCAATTACTTAGGCCTGCCGGTAAATCAATACCACAAACCGAACCCGAGTTGTTGTAATCTTTCCAACCAGAACCGACCAGATATCCCCGCACCACGCATTCGATTGGCACCACCTCGCACTTCTTGACGATCATGGTGCGGCCATCCAGTTCATCGGCGTTCAACCCTGCGGGAAGTTCAACCGAATGCACGTCCGTCGATACGAGATGATGTGGCACGTCAAAATGCTCGAACCAAAACTTGCTAATCTGGGTCAGTACACGTCCCTTGTCCGGGATCATGGTGGGGATCACCCAATCAAACGCACTGATCCGGTCACTGGCGACCATCAGGTAGTGTTCGCCCAAATCATAAACATCACGTACCTTACCCTGCCTTACAAGTGTTGCCACGATACACTCCAACTCTGTTTTCTATGTTGATCATTCAGTTTCAAAGGCGGTCTGTTTGCGGGGTCGTTTCCCCGTGCGACCGACCGGCCTAGCCACGTTTTCACTGAATATACCGATTGTAATTTGCGGCGGTAGACCCGAAGTTTGTCGATGAAATGGATGTTCGAAAATAGCTTGGCACAACGCTCCCGGCCGCCCACTGATCGCCAGTGTGTGGCCCCGATTCGGATTTTGGACACCCCGTCATGGCATTCAGGTGTATTGACAACAACCCGAAAATTACCAAGCTATTAGTGATTCAACGGTGCATCGCGTTTGCGGGAGTGCCTTCCTCTCACAACCGGGATTTTTTTCATGGGCGAATTCAAGTTCCGGCTGCCGGCAGCGTGGTCGCTGGAGCGCCAACAGGCGTCCGCGATTCATACGGTCGGAATTGACGGAATTCCGTGGCCCTGCAAAATCTCGCTGGACGGCGATATTCTGACCGTCAGCCGCAATCGAAACGAATCAGGAAAGACCTACGTTCCTTGGTTATTCGATAAACATGGCGAATTGCTGATCGCCACTGCCACGCTGCTGGAACAACCAGAACCTTATCCGATGCTGACAGAACTGGCGCGCGGCACGCTGAACAGGTTGCGCAATCAAATATCGATCTGGGAAGAGGGAGGACTGGATATCCCGCCGCACATTTTCGGTGCGACTGCCGCTGCGGCAACCTACTTGGGTAGTGCCATCATGAAATCCGATCCAGTCCAGCAGGACGCGTTGGCAAAAATGTCGCTCGACACCACCGTCGAGGCTATTTTCCAGATTGGTGATGCCTTTGGCAAACAGGTCACCCAGTTTAGAAAATCATCTGACGAGATGCATCCCTTTTGGGTGGCCAACAAGGTCAGCACGCTGCGTTCCACGCAGGAGGGCGTGGAGGCAGACGGGTTTGAACTGGCACAGCTGAATTTCGACCAACTGGCAGCAACTCGCAATCAGGTCTTGGCCAAAAGGGTCATCGCCGGTCCGTTTCTTGACGCCAGCGCCAACGGCATGTCCGCAGAACTGGTAGACGCCGGTGATTTCCCGGCCAGAAAATCCCTGCTGGTGGAGCGCTGCAGGTCCCACATGAGTGACCTGTCACCATCGGTGTCGCTACTGCATGTGATCGGAGGGCTCAACGGGATGGGGCACCGCCATTTAAGCTACCCGCATCAGTTGGAGTTAACGACCGCACTGCTGGATGAAGTCTCCAATGCCAATGTCGAAATTCCGACGATGGTCAGTTTTGATTTCCCTTGGGCCGAACGTCTGGCATCGGCGGTCGGCGGATCACACCCGCTCCAAATTGCCGATTCGCTGCTGCGTCAGGGAGCCCAAATCTCGTTTCTGGGGATCGAAGTCAATCTGGGTTACTGGCCAGGCGGCAGCATGATGCGAGATCCTCTTCAGTGGATTGACATGTTGGATCTCTGGACGCAGCTGGGGATGCCGTTGATTGTGCTGCTTCGGATGCCAACGTGGACCCTTGCCGGCAGTGACGATGGTGGCCAACCCAAACAGCCACAATCCGTACCCCGGCACGTCAATTCGTATGACGCAAACACCGACGCCCACCGTATTGAGTATCTGCACACCATCATGCCGATGCTGGTGGCGCGTCCCGCCGTGCACGGCGTCATCTGGAACCAGTGGCTGGACCGCGACGACAACCGATATCCACACGGCGGACTGTGTGTTGACGATCAACGAAAACAGGTCTATGAATTGCTGGCGAAACTGGAACGTTGAACCAATCGCACCACACTGCCGAGGCACGACAGATCCACGTCCTTTAAGGACTAATTCAATGACTAACTTCCGCGACCAAAACAGACCAGGCACATATCGTCGATTGGGTTGACCGTTCCCATATGGCGATGTACCTCGTCGCAGATTACTTTTTTGATTGCGGCGGGAGTTTTCGCCTGGCTGGATTTGACCTCGTCCAACATTTTTTCTGTGGACAACTGGTTCCCCTCGGCGTCCATCGCCTCGTTAATGCCGTCGGTGTACAGCACGACCACATCCCCAGCCTCCAAACTCACGACACTGCGATCGTACTTAAAATCGGGCAAGATCCCCACCGGCACGCCAGAGTCATCCAGCGGTAATTCCTCAAGTTCGCCCGTTTTATGCCGCCGCACGACCGGTGGCATATGACCGGCATTAACCACCTCTACGGTATGTTTTTGGGTATTGATCAAACACAACACCAGCGTCACAAACCGCTCAAGTTCTTCGGACTGCGAAACAAGAACATCGACGACCTCAAATGGGATGGCGATGTGGTCTGTCTGACCACGATCGAGGACTTCGGCGAAGTGCTCGTATATGTTTCTATTGATGCCACATTGGGTTTTGAACGAATATTAAGTTGTCCCAATATTCGTT
>CALCJM010000168.1 GCA_937967505.1 uncultured Pirellulaceae bacterium
CCAGCGAATGCCGCCGTCCCTTAAGTTTGTTGTTGCCGCGTGCGTCTGCTTGCCAGATTCCATTTTTCCGCAACCGCAGTCGCCAAGTGAAATAGCGACACTCAACAGTTATTGGTATGAATTTTTTAGACATCTCTGTCCCTTCTGGTTCGGGGTGTGTTTGTCATCCAGTTGGGCAAACGTTTGCCCTCTGATTTGGGATTTATCTTGTCGGCAACGCTAGGCGACTCACGTCGCATTGGGTTGTCCAACTCCATTCGCTCAAGCGCATCCTCAGGCACGAAGATTGTGGTGTTCGGGCCGCCCGGTTGAATGAAGTCAATCAGGCCGCGTTTCTTCCACCGGGAGAACGTTCGCGGCTGAATTGCCGGGTTCCTTGCCAAAAACTCTTTGAACTTCAGGTATCTGGTTGAAGATGGTTGGGCGTCCACGAGATTGCTCCGAGCAATGAAAGATCATGCTCAAAGTTTGCGGCATCACGCGGCGGTTAAGAAGCACGAATGAGTAACACTCATTCGCGGAATTTTTTGCGATCTATAAAAACGTGCTTAGCTTTCGATCGATCAAGATCGACATTTTTTGTATATCCTTGGCAATCGCCTTCGGGTTAACAGCGAAGTATTTCCCGAAAACTTCGCTAATGTCAACCTTGCGCTTGTAAGTCTGCTTCGGGTATCGCTGCAACAGAACTCCCCAGTAATGCTGTAAACTGAACTGACGAGCATAGCGATCGACTTTCTTCTTTTGGCGCGACTTGATACCAATGATTTCTTTCCATTCAGCCAGGTGCGGCGCGTCGATCCCCATCCGTGAAGATTCTAAAACTGATGCAAACGGCCCCTTTGCGTCAACGGAAAATATGTCTGGGATGTGTGGCGAGACGCTATGAGGAGGCGATTTCGGGTTGTAGATTGTGGACGCCGTAAGTTGAGGTTGCACGACGACAGGTAGATCGAGAGTGGTGAGGCCTTGCAGCCTCCATTTATTGCAGAATGCTTTAAACGCAACAGTCGCCGCCCGGTCATCATCATCTTCAATTAGCTCAGCTTCCTTTGGTCGACCGAATACCTGTTGCGGGAGCAATTCACCTTTCAAGTCGTTTCCGAACAACCCAACAATACTTTCAATGTCTTGCCAGTACTCAGGCTGCTGCAGAAGCCAACCGCAGTATCCTTGGGAATAGCGATAATGCGGCGTAGCAAAATCATTAAATTCCTTAGCAGCTTGATCTGGACGTTCTGAACCTGCTTGCCGAAGAAAATCCGCGGAGATCGCTGCTGGGACTTCATCCAAGGATTCAAAAATGACCAGTGAAAGCGACATGTCCGGGCTGTGACGACGAATTGCCACTTGGTTGCGTAGGCAGGTGTATCCCGAGAAAGCCACTTCACGTGTGGCGGAGCCAAAATCCAGCAGAGAAGGAGCCGCATCGTTTTCTTCCGCACGAAAGTAGCCCGTGAGTCTTGGCGGGAAGGTATAGATCAAGTTGGTCTCGCCGGTAGATTCAGCCTGTAGTGCCTCAATGGCGTCGGCGTCAGGTAGCTGCCTCTTTAGCTTCCGCAATGGTGAAGATTCATTAGACATTGACTTTGGTCGCTCCAAACTTGCCTTAGCCAAGCTCTAAAAACCGGCACCTGCAGACATTAAAACAGGATGCTAAAAGCTAAACGTTTCCTACAAGTATTATAACGCATTTTGGGCGATTATTTAGCTCCGAGCAGGGAGCCATGGTGCTTTAGCAATCACGGGAACTGTTGAGGCTTCAGCAGTAGCTACCGTCTTCAACAACCAGTTTTTTTCCAGTCCAAGGCCTTCGCGTTGCGAGTGCAGTCACTTTCACGCGGTAAAAAACGAGGAAACGCAAATAAGGTTTCATGAGCGTCCTCATCAGAGAACCGTTGCGATACCTTGATTGCGTTTACTCTTTGAATTGCGTTGAACACGCAACGCAACACGTGGTTATCTTGCTGGTAGTGGTGGTTGCTCGCGAAAATTTAGAATACGCGGGCAAGATCAGTGGACAAATTGTTGGTTATTCCTGCGGCCACCGCCGCCGAGTGGAAATGAAAGCAGCCATTCCACTCACATCAGTCGCTCGACAGCATAATCTATACCACCAAAATGCGTTCACCACCTGAGTGCTTACCGCGCAGATGTCTCGGTTGGTAATACTTGCCAAGTTCACTTTTGTTCCGTTTGTTGCTTGAAGTGGCGGCAAATGTGCGTCGTTCTCGTCTGGGGGACTTCGCACGTGCTTCGATTCCACCCTGAGCGGGAATCATTGTCGCAAAACGACAATCGAAGGAGGAGCGATCGCTTAAACGCGATGATATCATTGGATCGCCGCAATATGACAAGTTATCTTTCAAGTTTTTGAACGTCCAGATTGTTGCAACTTCCAAATTTACTGCCGTAGTAGCGCGGGTCCAATTTGAAAACCAGTCGACATTTTATTGGAATTGATCTCGGTGGCGAAAGTGGCCGGGTCGTGCAGGGCGGCTTCAACGGACGAACCATCCAGCTGCAGGAAATGCATCGCTTTCCAACGGGCGGCATCGAACTGGATTCGACGCTACGCTGGGACGTTCAGCGGCTTTGGAGCGAAATTGAAAAGGGCCTTTTCATTGCCGCAAAAGAGCAAAACGACTTCGTCAGTATTGGCGTCGACTCGTGGGGCGTGGACTACGCGTTGTTGAATTCCAACGACGTACTGCTCGAACTGCCCTACCATTATCGCGATCCCCGGACAGTCGGAACGCTGGAAAAAGTGTTTCGTAAAGCTTCAAAAGCTGAAGTTTTTCGACAGACCGGCATCCAGTTCATGGAAATCAACACCCTCTGCCAACTGTTCGCTCAACAACAATCCGGCAATACGCTTGATCAGGCTCAGCACATGCTAACGATCGCCGATTACTTTCATTGGCGGCTCTGTGGAGCCAGGTCCATTGAATTCACGTCCGCGACGACGACCCAATGCTATGATCCGACAAATCAAAGTTGGGCGACTGAAATGCTGAACAGACTGGATATTCCCACGCACATGCTGCCAGAGGTCGTTGCTCCCGGGACGCATTTGGGCCGCATTCGCAATGAAGTTTCTGCGGCGACCGAACTGGGAGCGGTCTCAGTCGTTGCACCTGCCACGCACGACACCGCCTCGGCGGTTGTTGCGGTGCCCGTTAAAGAAGACGTTGGTCAAAACTGGGCCTATATCAGCTCAGGAACATGGTCGTTAGTGGGAATGGAAATTAGCCAACCTGTCATTTCTGAAGATGCCTTAAATGCCAATATCACCAATGAAGGCGGCGTTGACGGGACGTGGCGACTGCTAAAAAACGTGATGGGTCTCTGGCTGATCCAACGTTTACGACTTGCCTTTGCGGAGCGTGGTTTTCGCCGCAGCTATGATGAGTTGACCAAGATGGCCGGTGCCGCTCCCTCCTGCGAGTGCTTTATTGACCCCGACGATCCCATGTTCCTGAATCCGCCAGACATGGAACAAGCCATCCTGAATTTCTGTGATAAGACAGATCAGATTGCCCCGTCCGACGAAGCGGGGCTCGTCCGCTGCGTCCTCGTCAGTCTCGCGTTGCGATATAGCCAGGTGCTGCGCGAGGTCGAATCACTTACCAAAATCAACATCCAGGTGATCCACGTCGTTGGAGGCGGCTGTCAAAATATACTGCTCAATCAATTCATTTCTGGTGCGACGCGACTACCCGTGTTGGCCGGTCCCGGCGAAGCGACTGCCTTGGGAAATATTTTGGTCCAGTGCCAGGCGGCGGGTGAACTGGATTCACTCAAAGAGATGCGCGACGTGGCTCGCCAGTCGGTAAAACTAATTGAGTTCGAGCCGACGGCGTTCACGTTCTGGCGAGATGCACTGACGAAGTTTGAGAAAGTTTGTTCCCACCGCTCCCGGCAAAGCGTGGCCAAATAAATCGGATGTAGGAGTTGTGTTGCATTGCCGGTCTCCGAAACATTAGATTAAATATGGAAACCTTCGCCCCATTGAACGGCTCCGCTTTGCAACACACCAATACTGGAGCTTCGCTTCATTTGCAACCGCCAAGGGCCCTCTACGATTTGCTAAATCATGACATTGAAATTCGATTCCCGTTATCCATCGGTTGATGACCTGAGAACACGCGCCAAGGCCAGAATTCCGAGGTTCGCGTTTGAGTACCTTGATGGTGGATGCAATGAAGACGTGAGCATCGCACGCAATACATCTGACATTCGTGACGTTGAATTGATCCCGCAATACCTGACACAGCATCTTGGTTCCGACATGAAGACCGAGTTGTTTGGGCACACGTACGATGCACCCTTTGGGATCGCGCCGGTTGGTCTGCAGGGATTGATGTGGCCAAAGTCTCCGGAGATCCTTGCCCAAGCGGCCGTTGAACACAACATTCCCTTTGTGCTTTCCACAGTGACGACGTCCAGTATCGAAACCATTGCCAAAATTACCGAAGGCCGGGCATGGTTTCAGCTTTACCATCCAGCCGAAGACAAGGTGCGCGATGACATCATCAATCGGGCCAAAGTTGCCGGTTGTCCAGTCTTGGTTATCCTTTGCGATGTACCGACCTTTGGCTATCGCCCGCGCGATATTCGCAACGGGCTGGCGATGCCGCCAAAAATGTCGCTGCGAAATATTCTGCAGATCATGGGAAAGCCCACATGGGCGTTGCGCACATTGATCGATGGCCAGCCATCGTTTGAAACACTCAAGCCGTACATGCCGAAACAGTTGAATCTCGCGCAGCTTGGCCAGTTCATGGATCAAACGTTTTCGGGGCGACTGAACGAGGAAAAGATCAAGCCGATCCGTGACATGTGGCCCGGGAAACTGGTGCTCAAAGGAGTCGCCAGCGAAAACGATGCGGAGATCGCTTGTCGTTGTGGCATCGATGGAATCATTGTGTCCAATCATGGTGGCCGGCAACTGGATGCAGGCCCATCAGCCATTAGTTCGCTACGGGCGATTGCAGAGAAATACCGTGGCCGAATCAAAGTCATGATGGACAGCGGCATCCGATCCGGTCCTGACATTGCCCGCACGATGGCTTCGGGGGCGGACTTCACGTTCATGGGACGCTCGTTTATGTACGGCGTCGCTGCGTTGGGAGAAAAAGGCGGCGACCATACGATCTCGATCATGAAACGCCAATTGCTGCAAGTGATGGAGCAAATCTGCTGCCACAGGGTGGAAGATTTTCCGAAACACCTGAAGTGGTGAGCTTCCGAATGATCTCGGTGGACAGGTGCGATACAAGCCCGACGCGAGAAGTTCGAAGCGAGTGAACATTACCGCTGTCGACTGGTGCCATTGCGCCTCAGTAGGTCCCTCTCTCCGAGAGGGACACGCTTCTCGGAGAGAAGCGGCGACTAATGGTAGAAGATCTTCCCGGCCTCTCGCAGCTTCGGCCACGAAACCCCTTGAAAGACCAAAGACGTTGGGTGCACCTAACTGTTCAGCAACGCTTCGCCAACCGAAGTAGGTGCTGCGTCGCAAATTGCCTGATTTTCTACTGATTTTCAATGATTTTCTATTCGCAGTTTTCCACTCATTCCGTCGGATTTCCACTCGCTCGCGCTTCGGGCTTGTATTTTCTTTGTCGCAATCGGGAAATCTTGGACATGCTCCTGCAATGGCCGCACTGAAAAACCTTGGGGTTTTAGCCACATTGTCGCACAAGCCGACGGGGAGGATGTCGCAAACGGACATCCCGTGCTGCCGAATGCTGACTCGATCCATGATACACTGCGGCTATATCATTGCCTTTGCGTGCCCAACACGGGGCGCACCCTGTCCGATCACCACCTCGCAAGTTGGCTGGCCATGACGGATTCAGACAGTTCTACATTCAATTACCTTCCCGTGCCCGAAATCGTCAACCGACTTGGGCTCTATGTCACCGGTGCGGGCATGGATATCGTTCCTGCCGGTGCAAGCTATCCGCAGCAGAACCATCCTGAGCTCTACCATTTCTCTTGGCACGCCGGGAGAGTCCTGCCTGAATTTCAGTTCGTGTTCATCGCGGCCGGACGAGGAGAATTCGAATCGCGCGAAACCGGGCTGCAAGAAATCAAGCCCGGAACCATCATGACTCTCTATCCGGATGTCTGGCATCGCTATCGTCCGGATCCTGAAACAGGCTGGACTGAGTACTGGATTTCGTTGGGCGGTGACCTGTTGTTTCAGTGGCTGGGCCGCGGCCTGTTCAATGCAGATCGTCCTCTCACCACTTTACGCCATCCAGAAAAAACAATCGAGAGGTACCTGGACGTCATCGATTTTGTCATGAGCCGTCCCGAACAGGACGCTCCGATGCTTACGGCTCACGCGATGGCGTTGATCGCCAGTGCGCTCGAGCAAGCACAGACTTCCGTCG
Organism: uncultured Pirellulaceae bacterium; assembly: GCA_937967505.1. GTDB lineage: Bacteria > Planctomycetota > Planctomycetia > Pirellulales > Pirellulaceae > Mariniblastus. The sequence goes on from CALCJM010000168.1 coordinate 6,402, forward strand.
AGTCAATTAACTCCGATACCGAATCGGATCGATCCGACGACCCGCTGGTTGCCGAGTCGTTGCGAGTCATTTGGAACAACAGCCATCAGCGCGTCTCGGTCGACATGATTGCCAAGCATATTGGCGTGACCAGACGCACGCTGGAACGACACTTCAAAAAACACCTTGGCCGCACGCTATTGCAGGAACTTGTCGCGTGTCGAATTCAACGGGCCAAACGTCTTCTCCGTGAAACCCATGTGCCGATCAAGTACGTCGCTCACGCAGCGGGATTCAGCTCGTTGCCCAACCTCTGTAAAGTGTTTCGTCGTGAAGTTGGCACAACACCCGGCAGCTATCGCGAGGCCGCTTCGCAGAAACAGAACGCGCGGCGATGGCCGGGTTCTTCGAACGGGGGCAGATCCGAGGCGGTTGAACAAGCCGAGGATGTTCAGGCAGTCGCTGACGTCGCCGAAGTGTCGCAAAGCAGCTCGTGAGAGGCATCTTTTGACATCCGCAATCTGTTACGTTGCAAACCGAGCCATTCGCTTGGCCAAACCGCCTAATTTTTCTGTTATCCAGGGGTAAACATTGATGATGGCAAGATTTCTTTGTGCCGTGGGGCTAATGCTTGCCGCGGCAGGAATTGTAAATGCACAGGTTCGGGAGACGATTCCCGAATCGATTCTGAAGCCTGCAATGTCCGAAGATGGCCAGCTGGAATTTGATGAGTTGCTCAGCCGAGGTTACTCGCCATTGTTCAATCGCAAAGATCTCTCTGGCTGGCAAAACCCCTATTCTTTTGGCACGGCCAAGGTTGTTGATGGTGAGATTCACCTGACAGCTGACAAGAAGTTTTTTCTTGTGACAGATGAGAAATATTCTGACTTTAAATTGAGCGTGGAAATCCATCTACCCGAGGGCAAAGCCAACTCTGGCGTGATGTTCCGTTGCCATGTTGACGACGAAGCAGACAAAAAGGTTTATGGCTATCAAGCCGAGTGTGACGGTTCGGATCGGCGTTGGTCGGGCGGGTTTTATGATGAAAGCCGCCGCGGATGGATTTGGCCCAGCAAAAAAGGGCGCTCGCCCGTATCGTTTCTGGCTCACGAAAAGGAATCGCAAGCTTTCTTTACGAAACCTGCGATTGCTGGTGCGCTCAATCGAAATGGATGGAACCGGTTTGTGATCACCTGCATAAAAGATTTAATCACGATTGAAGTCAACGGTGTCCAGACAACCCGGTTTCGTGACGCCACAGACGCCAGTGGATTCATCGCCATTCAACACCATGGCGAAAGAGGCCAGACCTATCGATTTCGCAATCTGTTCATCAAAACGCTTCCTGAAATCCCCGCTCAGCAGCACGCAGTGTTAGCGGAACAGGAGCCCGTTTCCGTCAAACGGATCAGCGACACGATAACCCGGATTGATTTTGGCAAAGTCGCATTTGGAAACATCGTAATGCCGGTTCCCGCCGGTCGCGGCAAGGCCAATGTTCACTTCGGTGAAAAGCTTAATGGGGATCGCATCGATCAAAACCCTCCGGGCACGGTGCGCTACGGCGTGACGCCAATTCGACTTGGACAACAACGAGGAAATTGGGTTGTACCGGCACCGATTGATGGTCGCACGGTTCAGCAGGCTGGTTTGATGTACGCCAATCCACCAGCAGTCCTCACGCCCGATTCGTGGGGAGCCGTGATGCCATTTCGCTGGATTGAGGTTGAAGGAATTGAGGAAGATTTTCCGTTTGATCAAATACGACGCCGCGCCGCGTTTTCCGCAACGTGGAACGATGAAGCCAGTGCATTTGAGTGCTCGGACGAAACGCTGAACCGGATTTGGGATCTGTGCAAATACAGCCTCAAGGCAACCACCTTTGCCGGTGTTTATGTCGATGGCGATCGCGAACGGATTCCTTATGAGGCCGACGCGTATTTGAATCAGCTAAGTCATTACACGACCGACGACAACGTGACCATGGCCGCGCGGACGTTCGATTGGCTGATGGAAAACGGAACGTGGCCAACCGAATGGGCACCGCACATGGTGTTCATGGCTCACGCCCAGTGGATGTACTCAGGCGACACCGATTGGCTTGGGCAGCGATACGAATCTTTGAAATCAAAAACACTGATGCATCGCAGCGGTGATGATGGCCTTGTCCGTAGCGGCGAACTGGATCAAGAACGCCACGACATCGTCGATTGGCCGAAGAAAGAACGAGACAGTTTTGTGTTCACCGAAATCAACGCGGTCGTCAACGCGTTTCACATCGCTGCTATCGAACGCATGGCCGAAATGGCGACGGCTGTTGGAAAGCCCGACGACGCGGCAGCTTTCACTGCCCGCGCTAAACTTGCGCGGGCAGCCTTTCAGGAAAAGCTGTTTGATGAGAAGCGTGGTGTCTATCGCGATGGCATCGGCACCAATCACAGCAGCATTCACGCGAACTTTTTCCCGCTAGCGTTTGGTTTGATACCGAAAGATAACGTTGCTGGCGTGGTCGCATGGCTGAATGAAAAGGACATGAAGTGCAGCGTCTATGCGGCCCAGTATTTCATGGAAGCCCTGTTTCAACACGGCAGCGACGAAAAAGCACTCGACTTGATCCTCGCCGACGGTGATCGAAGTTGGAAACATATGGTCAACAGCGGTACCACAATCACGTGGGAGGCTTGGGATTTAAAGTACAAACCCAATCAAGACTGGAATCATGCTTGGGGTGCAGCGCCCGCGAATTTGTTGCCGCGGTTTGTGCTAGGAGTACAACCCGCGTCTCCCGGTTGGGAAACGGCAAACATTCGTCCATGCGTAGGTGAATTAAAGCGCGCTCGTGGCCGTGTCCCAACACCGCGCGGACCGGTGGAAGTCGACTGGAAACAGGACGGAACGTTTAAAATGTCGCTTGGTCTACCGGACGGCATGTCCGCGCAAATCGATCTTCCGGCGATTGAAGGCAGCACTACCGTATCGGTTAATGGCGTTGAGGTTGGCGCGCTGAAAAAAGACGGGCGCTGGATCGTTGCCGACGCTGTTAGCGGAAACGTCACTTTTGAAGTCAGATAAGTATGAAGCCAATCGCCGCGATCTCAATGCTGTTTCTTTCCGGTGTGGGCCAATATGTATTCGGCCAAGCACCGCTGTCAATTCAACCACCAGCGGGCCGGCTGGCCATTGCCGCCGACGGAAATTCTCCCGATCCAGATGACATTGGCGCGACGGCGGTGATGTTTGGCTTGCTGAAAGCGACCGACCTGCGAGACCGATTGATTCACTTGTCCCACTCTTGTGACCTGAAGCCGACCGATCGCATTTCGGCAGAAGATGAACTGCGTCGACAGAAGGTTCTTGATCAGATTTGTCGTTACGGTGTCGAGCAGTTTGGGCCGTTTGAGAATCTGTTTGGCACCTTTAACTGCCGCACGCATCAGCAAGCAGCGATCGATGATCTGCGCGATGCCATCAATAACTCATCGGAGAACGATCCGCTGTGGATCATTGAGGCTGGCGAGCCCGACATCATCGGTTACGCATTGGAAGCCGCCGATGCATCGAAGGCGAAGTTCGTGCATTTGGTATCTCATCATCCGGCCAACGATAACGCGGGTGACTTTTTTAAGTGGGAACAAGTTCTTGCTTTCGGTGTTCAGGAGCATCAAATCGGCGATCAGAACGTGGGGCTGAAAACCGAAATCAAAGCTTGGAATTGGGCGCAGGAGCATTCCGATCCCCAAATGCAATGGATTTGGAAGCAGCTTGCGTACGCCGAACAGGATGGTGTGGTTAAATTTCAAACGAATTGCTCCGATGCGGGAATGTTGTATTGGTGGATTACGGGAGCCGACCACGGCGGAAATGCCCACGCAACTCCTGCCGAGATCGCAGCAATGCTGCAGCGTCCGACTGCTCGGCAACCCAACGTCGTGTTCCTGTTGAGCGATGACCAAGGCTGGACGGATTATGGCTTCATGGATCATCCCCACATCAAAACGCCGAACATTGACCGGCTGGCCAAGGCAGGCGTGCTTTATGAGCGCGGCTATGTCACCGCGCCACTGTGTCGTCCGTCCTTGGCCAGCATCGTGACAGGTCTCTATCCGCATCAAACTCGGGTTCGTGGCAACGATCCGTTGATGCCGCCGGGAACCAACCGAAGAGATGCCAGACACCAACGGCTTTCGCTGGAACTGCGAAACCGAATGACGGCGCCGATGTTGGGCTATTCATCATTTGTAAAAATCCTCAAGCAAAACGGCTACGCCACACTGCAAACGGGTAAATGGTGGGAAGGCGATCCCAAAAATCACGGTTTCACCGATGCAATGACGCACGGCAACCCCACACGCGGTGGGCGGCACGGTGATGTTGGACTGAAAATTGGTCGCCAGACGATGAAGCCGATCTATGATTTCGTCGACACAGCCAAAAAAAACAGGCAGCCGTTTTTCATTTGGTACGGCGTGTTCCTGCCGCACGCGCCGCACAACGCCCCCGAACGACTTTATAAAGAATACCAAGATGTCGCACCCAATGAATCGACCGCGCGGTATTGGGCCAATGTGCAGTGGCTCGACGAAGGCTGTGGGCAGATTGTTAAACATTTGAAACGGACGGGACAATACGAGAACACGATCTTTGTCTACACTTCTGACAACGGGTGGGTTCAGGATCCGATCAAGAAAAACCGCAGTGTGCGTTCGAAACGTGAGCCTGTTGAAGCAGGCATCCGGACACCGATCTTCATTACGCAAGCAGGAAAGATCGCACCTCATCGTGATAGAGAAACATTGGCCAGCAACATCGACATCGCTCCGACGATCCTGAGAGCATGCGGCATCGATCCGTCGCCTGAAATGACAGGGCTGGATCTGCGCGACAAAGCAGCACTGCAAAAACGCAACCGAGTCTTCGTCGACGTCTACGAGCACGATAGTGATCTGGACAAACTTGACGATCTGGAAAGCGGTTTAAAGGCGAGAGTCGTTATTGACGGTTGGGACAAACTGATCGTCAGCCCCACCACCAAACAGCTATTCGATCTCAAAAATGACCCTGATGACCGCATAGATCTGGCGGAACAGGACGTGGCGAAGGTTGCCCGATTGTCAAATTTGATTGATGCGTGGATTACTGAAGCAGGACAGATCCTCGTTCCACGTGTACGCGGAAATAAGTAGGGTGGGTCTGGATTTCGTGGAGCAAAATTTTGACCCACCAATACGCGCAAGGATGGGTCCAAATTGCGGTCACGAGCGAACCAATAATTGTCGCTCAGCTTTCCAAGCTGATAGCGGGTGCACCGACGCTTACGGCTTGGAAAGCCGAGCGACAATGTTCCAATGCGAAACTTGATCCTTAGACGAAATACAATTTCCGCTTTACATGCTCGATCAACTATTGACGCCTCAACTCTAAAAATCTGAACAAACCTATGGATCGCAGAAACTTTATCGGTTCCATCACCGCCGGACTGGCGACTTCGACGCACCTGCTGCTAAACCGCGTCCACGCACAAACCGATGCCACCGGCAGTGAGTTTGACAAACTGACCAAAACCCTTCTCGTCGACTGGTGCGACGGCATGCTGCGCCGCCAAATTCACCAGCCCGAAAACCCGGCAGTCCACGGTGCCTTGGCGTGTCCGGCTTGCGATCATATTCACGGCCGTTGTTCAGACGCGCTGTACCCGTTCTTACATCTGGCCCACGTAACTGGTGATAAAAAGTATCTGAACGCTGCGATCGACGTGTATGAATGGGCCGAAAATAATGTCAGCCAACCTGATGGAAGCTGGCGAGTCAGCACTCAGCCAAAATCCTGGCGCGGAACCAGTATCTTCGGAGCCATCGCGCTGGCCGAGGCGTTACACTATCACAGCGACGTGCTTGATGCGCAACGTCGAGTCCACTGGACGGCGCGGTTGGACAAGGCCGCTGGCGGATACCTCTATCGTGACTTCAAGAAAATCGACTTCACGAATCTGAACTACGGCATGACGGCCGTCTATGGATTTCACCTGTTCGGCCGGCTGCTAAAGAATCAAAAGTACACCGCCCGAAGCCATCAATTTGCCAAACGCGTCAAGGAATTCTTCACCGAGCCGAACACTCTGCTTTGGGGCGAAGGCAAACCCAACAACAATCGTAGCGGACGCGGATTACTACCGGTTGATTTGGGATACAACGTCGAAGAATCAATCAACGGAGTCGTGCTGTACGCGCTGGAGGTGGATGACAAAGCGCTACTTGAGCTGATGGTTAAATCAATGAACGGGCATCTTGAGTTCATGCTGCCTGATGGTGCTTGGGATAACAGTTGGGGCACCCGTTCGCAAAAGTGGAGCTATTGGGGCAGTCGCACCTCGGACGGATGCCAACCGGCGTTCAGTTTGATGGCCGATCGCAATCCGGCGTTTGGTACCGCTGCGTTTAAAAACGCTCAATTGCTTCGGCGTTGCACGTCGGATGGATTGCTGCACGGCGGCCCGCATTACGTTTCCCATGGTGTAAAGCCGTGTATCCACCATACATTTGCTCATGCGAAAGTGATGGCATTGGTGCAAGACAGAATGCATGCGATGCCGAAGGTCGATACGGCAACGCCATTACCGCGCGCAGCGGCGAACGGCGTCAAGCATTTTCCTGAGTTGGCCGTGTGGTTGGTCGCCACAGGCCCGTGGCGGGGCACAGTGTCGGCTTATGATTCGATCTACAAAACCAAAAAACACGATCACTTGCAACAACCGACCGGTGGTTCGTTGGCGGTGCTGTACCACATAAGAGTTGGCGCGCTATTGGCCGGCAGCATGGCGCGTTACATCTTGGCGGAGCCATTCAACATGCAACCGCAACCCGGCGAAGATTTTCCATTGACGCCGCGCATCGAAACACGCAGCAACGACCGCTGGTTCAGCAACTTGTATGATTTGAAAGCCGATGTGCGGTTTACAGAGAAGGATGCCAGAATCACGTTTGACATTGCGACGACTTTGCAGGACGAAGACCGGCAGGTTGTTGCCGACGAACCGTCGAAATTCTCAATGCGATACCGGTTCGACGAAAACAGCGTGACGATTTCAGCCACTTGCACGGATAGAAAAACAGAATCAAACGCGACGTTGGTCATTCCTGTTCTTTCACCGAGCGGAGAGAAGGTGCGTCAGGTTTCCGCAACGCGCATTGAGATAGAAAAACCGCAGGGGACGGTTGTCGTCGAGTCCAATGTTGAGCTGAAGATTAAAGACACTGCAATTAAAGACGCGTCCAAAGGACGCGTTTTCAATATGGTTCCCGGTGCCGAAGCGATCCCGATCATGGCAGCGTTTCCCACGGGAGTCGCCAATAAAGTAACCTGCTCAATTTCCGTCGTCTGATTTGGTGCAGCGCCAATTGACGCAGCCTTGACAATTGTTTTATCTGCCGCGATCAAATCCGAAGAGCATAAAGAAACAGCAGGAGGGACTTGCAGTGGAACGACTCGCTTTCAAAATGCAGCTAAAGCCCGGAGCGGCGGCCGAATACGTGCGGCGTCACGAGGCGATCTGGCCCGAGCTGAAACAACTGCTGACAGAAAGCGGCATCAGCGCGTATTCGATTTTTCTGGACAGCGCAACGGGCACCTTGTTTGCGTACCAGAAAGTCTCAGGAAGCGGCGGATCGCAGGACTTGAAAGAAAACCCAATCGTGCAGAAATGGTGGGAACACATGGCCGACCTGATGGAAGTGCATCCCGACCAATCGCCCGTCTCAACAGCGATGAAGGAAGTGTTCTATCTGGAATGACGATAGGCGGAAAAAATAAATTCGAAAAAGAGGGACAGGTGCTGATCTGCGGGGTGCCAATGCGGCTGCGCCGCACTTCAACCGTGCTTTCGTCGGATCAACAATGATCCAGCTCCGAACATTACCATCAACGCCAACGCGGAAGGTTCTGGAACTGCTGATACGGTGAAGGAGAAACTACTATTGGCCGGCAAAGTCGTGGCGGTTGGATCGAAAAACGTTGCTTCCGGATTTTGCAACGTAATCGAATAATCGCCGGCTGCCAATCCAGTGGTGTCCAAATTCAAACTGAACCACAAATCGCGTTGCGGATCGTTGCTGATCGGTTGGAGCATGGACTCAAAATCAAAAGACTGGTTGACGTTAAAACTTGTGTCACTGGTTCGATTGAGTTCTGAAACGTCAAGGTTGCCCGCTCCGTAGTAGCCAGCAGTTCCTGTCGAACCGGTCGTGCTGACGGTTCCGGGAGAAGTCGCGATGACTCCACCATCGAGCGTGAATTCAGCAAAAATGGCCGCCAGCGTATCGGACAAGCCAGCATCTTGCGCAATGTAAAAGTCGATGGTTTTGTCCATCCCCGCCATGCCAAGATCAACGATGTTGCTACCTGCTGGATCCAGCGAAATGATAATCTCGGCGGCTGCAGGACATGCCATTGCACATGATATCAGCAGCCCCAGTATTGCGTTCTTCAAGTTTGACATTCGTTCACGAAACATGGTGTGAGCCTCTTACGTAAATGGTATTTCAGAATCGAGTTATTCAAACCGGCGCGCAAAAGTGTCCTGTTTCTCAGCAAACAGATTATCGAGCTTGTCGCTTAACGCCATTGATGTACGACGCTGATGTGCAAGCCAACTTCGTCGAGCGATCCGCCGTTCAAAATCCTGCTCCATCCCACTTTCGGATTGCATCGGCGTGGAAGCCACTCGCCAAGAAATTCTCTTGACTAACTTGGGCTTGGCAACGGCGCGACGCTGAGTGCTATTAACCCGATTTTCGGCTGGTCGTGTCGGCGAGTGTGGTGGCAAGTTTTGCCGACGGGATCTCAACTCCCGTTGAATGCAAAAGGAAGACGATTGCGTTGCCGTGTCTGAAGTAGCGGAGATCGGAGAAGACGAGTTTGCGGAGGGCGCAACTGATAGAGAGGAAATGGACGGGGAGGAGATCGGTGCAGCCGCGATCGAATGGTTGGTAACGTGGACGGTCGATACAGGCACGGCAAGAACTGGAGCAACGGAAACCGGAGCAACGGAAACCGCAGTGGCGGAGCCTGCAGCGGCGGCGGGAGCTGACAGCATCAGTAATCCGTCCGATGTAACTTGATTCAATTTGGCAAACAGCAAGTCAACCGAATTGACGATTCCGCTACGGTCAATGTCATACTTGTTGGCGATGTCGTTCGCAGCGCTGCCCTGATTCAACTTCAACTGCAACAAATCGATCGAATTGACTTTGACATGGTCGCCAGCGGACGTTGATCCAAAAACATCCGCGACCTGATTTCCGAAGTAAAACACGTCATCGCTTTCCAGCCGTGTCACCTCTCCGGCCTTGACGTTAACTTGCAGCCACTGATTCTTAATCATACCGTTGGGCCAAGCCAACGTGAATCGTTGCACGCCTGTGGTTTCGTCGCGTGTGCCATTGGTAACGGTCGGTAGTGGAATGACGCTGGAGTCATCCAGCAATTCCCAATCCGCAGGATCGGCGGTGTTGCCAACCCGAAATTCAAAGTCCGCTGTGGTCAATGTCGCTGGCGAGGCATTGGCCAATTCGACAATCACCCGGTTGAGACCTCGGGTGTAATTGGTGTAGTGCGCGATGCCCACGCTGGTGCCGGGAAGAAACTGGTAGGCAGTTTTTGTCGGATCGAGTGCATCCTGCCCGTAGGACGCCGAGGCACCACCGTACGCCACGCCGCGCGTCACCACGGTCGACGCCGTCATGTTTTCGTTAAACTCCAACCAGTTGATATTGAAACTTCCACCAACCATTTCAAGCCGGAGGACTTGGTCTTCCCCTGCAAACGCCGCCAGATCAACATCCTCCAGCGTCAGAGTCTGCCACGAATTCCAACCGCCTGTCGATTCAACCGCGAACGTCCCAAGTTCCGTCAATTGCGTTCCGTCGCGGACCAGCAGTTTTAAATCACCGGGATTGGCGTTGCCCGAAGCCACGCGTGCGGAAATGTCGTAGACGCCGCCCTCGACATCAGCCGTGTACTCCAGCCATTCGCCGTTGCTGGTCCAACCAATGCTAAGGCCCGCTTCGCCTTCGTCGGTGTTGGCTCCGATGTCAACGTTTTGGTCCATTCGATAGTCGGTGCCGACATTGCCGACGGTCGTGTCGTGGTATCCGACTCCTTCGCCTCCGCCGTTGTAGTGTTCGGCTTCGATGCGTGTTCCGTCGGAAACAACAATTGGCTTGTCGATTGTGATGTTGGCGACGCCGCCGTCTTCGTCAACTTCGGCGATGGCGTGGTAGGTCTGACCATCGATCGTGACGGTGACCTGTTGTCGGCCATCGAAAGCCATCGTGCGATAGGTTCCGTCGGCGCGAGTTGACCCCAAGGTGTTCGTTTGCCATTCGCGGTGGACTTGATCGACGTAAACTTCTGCATTTGGCTTGGCTTCCCAATCGGCTTCGTACCAATGTTTCCCCGCGTCGAAATCTCCACGCGCCAATCCCCAGAATCCCCAGCCAATGATGAACGAGGATGCCGGGTTGGCGAAAACATTCAGGTAATGATCGGCCGACCAGTCTGCTTGGGTTTGCAGGTCAGTCCCATTTGTATCGATATCGAATTCCGTGATCCCTAACGGCAGTCCAAGGGCCGCGAACTCGTCCAGGTAAGCATCAATTTGGGTCGGCGATGGAGCCAGGGCAAATTCGAAGTGATTCATGAACCCAACGGCTTCCACCGGTTTGCCATTGGCCAGCAATTCTTCGATCAAGTCATAGTATTCGGTTCGCCTCGGGATCCCGACTCGCTCGATCGTTTGCCCCTCGTTAATCATCTGCAGCGTGTCAGGATGGGAGTTCGCTTTGGCCGTGTCAAATACTTCGCCGATCGGACCGGATAGCGGCCCTCCGTCGCGTAGGATATTCCAGATTTCCTTCAGCAACACGGGATGATTGACGGTGTCCCAATGGGCAACTTTCGGTCTATCGGTTCCCGCAATATCACCTCCCAGCTCTGATGCAATATCCGCAACATGTGCAAGTTGGACGGTGCGCAAATACTCTCGTACCGCCGCTGGACTGACTTCTTCGTTCAGCCTCGCATATTCAGCTTGGTCGGCAGCCGGAATAAAAGAGAGCTGTCCCCACGTGAGGTGATGCCCGTGCAGTGAATCGGCATTGTCGTTCACCCAATCTACAGACTCGTGTGCACGTTGCTCGCTCAGGTCCCATGAGCGCCATCGAAGGCCGTTCGCAATCGTGACCGTGTTGAACAGTCTCGACGCGATTGCCTGATGACGTTGTGAAGAGTCATCCGACGCTTGGCCTCCTGATATGTCACTGACAAATTCGGACTTGATGATGTTGCCGAAACCGTAAGCATGTTCGACTTGATTGACTTCGACAACTGCCCCTGCGATAGGAGCTCCGGCAAGGTTGGTGACGTTGACGGTCAGCGGACTTCGGCGGTTTTCGAGCACGCTCTGCTGAGCTTCCCAACGCCAGTCACTGTCAGCCTCACGTTCGGCGTAAGACTGATAGCTCTGCGGCAAGTGTTGGCTCAGATCGGGCTCAGCACCGTGGTTCCACAATTGGAATCCACCGACTTCCAGTGTTCCAACGCTACGGCCAAAGAGTGCTTCGAATCGAAGTTCTCCTGGTTGCGAAGCCTGAAGCGCAGTGATGGAGAATTGGTGCTTTGTCCATTGGTTCGTGACCGACAGGTTTTCACGAAGCAAATTTCGATTCACCGCAAGAGCCTGTTCGACTTGCAATCGTACGCTGAAGGGCGCGTCGTCGGTTCGCAGCCATGCTTCGGCGGTGATGATGGCGTTTTCTTCGACGGAAAAGTCGCTGTACCAACCGGCGCGAATCTGAGTCAGGAAAGTTGCGGGCGTGTGAACGTCGACGGTCAGAGCGTTGTCGAAGGGAACTTGCTCAGCGGCCGTTGTTGTTCGGTCAGAGAAAGTTGCGTAAGTGCCTTGCCCTGCCTTGATGTCGGTCGCCGCGACTGTTGCTCCGTCGATCGGTAAAACAGCTTCCGCATCGTGGATGCTGTCGACAAAACGTTTGACCTCGAAGTTCGCAATTTCGACTTTGGCGATTCGTTCGCCAAGGAACATTTCCACGCGCGATGCGGTGCTGGAAATGGAATCGCCAAGCGTGATCGGAATCTGGGCTCTTTGCCAGAAGCCCTTTGCAGTCACATCAGTTTTACCAACATCAGCAAACGGCCCTGTAGTACGGATGTTGAATGTCAACGGACTCCACAACGTACCAAGTCGGCGGTAATAGAACTCTGCGTAAAGCGTTTCGGATTCGTGAATGTCCTGAGTTATGTCCCAACGTGCCCAGACTGTTGTGTC
>CALCJM010000169.1 GCA_937967505.1 uncultured Pirellulaceae bacterium
GCGGGGACCGGCGCTGCTGCGACAGGCGCCGCGACAGGAGCAACCGGAGGTGCTGGCACAGGAACCGGCGCCCGGTAACTGGCAGGGCGAATGATAGCAGGTTTGGCCTGAACCACTGGAGCCGCTGATCGAACTTCGATGTCGTCGACTACCTGTACCACTCCCAAATGGCCAGCTTGTTGAGCTGTCCGAAGAATGGTCATTTGCTGTTGAGTTGAAGAAACAAAGCCCTCAAACCAGACGGTGCCACCATCGACTCGCATGTCGACATTGAAACCTTTTAGGTTTCCAGCTTCTTGTTCTGATTTAAGTCGGCTTTTGACGTACTCAGCAATCTGTTGATCATCCGCCATGCCAACAACCGGCATGAGCGAAGTCACCGCGACTGCGATTCCAAGCACTAAACGTCGCATAGGATCCCTCCTGGTTCGTAATCACGCGTCGCAAACAAACGAAATCGGATCAGAAGACTGACGGTTCGTTTAAACAAACCGTGTCACTTGGCCCGGTCGTTTGCTGAGCGTTTCAAAAAAATGTTCTTAGTAAACGGGTTCGACCCTGGCCGAATGACCTGAAGGTGAAAATCAAACCAATCCTTTGGCTCGAACATCGACAATCCAGATCGTGACCCTCGAAATTCGAGTCAAACAATCGGCGGCTGTAGATTTTTTCCAACAGGATTCTGACCATTGAACCCACCTATGTTTTCGGCACCCCTACGCAACAGCAGAGACAATAATTCGGATTTTGACGATGTTCTGGAAAAAACCCCGGCTGCCTTCACGCGGGAATCCACTTCCACGCTAGCAGCCGTGAGAAGCTGTTTCGGTTGGGCGATGTTTGCCGGGTGCGTTGTCGGAAGCAGTACAGAGCGTCGCGTAAAATAACTGCACGCAGCGCGATCCTAAATCAATTTAGACATGGCCTTCAGCCCCAGCGGCTCGCGCGAGGTAAACGGCTCGCCGTAGCGCACGCCAATCGTCTTCCCCCAATAACTCGCCTCATCGCGTAGCTGTTCCAAAAACGACGGGCTGGCATCTTCCCGTCCCTGGACAAACTGGCTGTGATAGCAACAAATTGATTCGTACTTTTTTTCCCAGTGGCCTGAGATGTCCAGCACAAATTTTGGTTGGGCGTGCATCTTCAGGTGGACACTGTAATAGTTATAGATACGTTTGGGATGAAATCGCTCGCCCGGCATATCTGTTTTGGATAACTTCGCCCAAAACCTTGCCCCATCGACCAGTTCTGTTGCCGCGGTGTGGTCCGGATGTGCGTCAGTCCAGTAGGGGGCGAAAATCCATTCCGGCTGATGGAGGCGAAACATGATGGCCAGTTTCTTCCGCGCTTCCAAACTTGCTTCTAGGCTGCGGTTGGGCAACCCCAGATTCTCTCGCCACGAGAGCCCCAGTATTTTTGTCGCAGCGGCCGTTTCTGCCGCCCTTTTTTCCTCGGACCCGAATGGCGTGGGTTCGCCGCTGGTCAGGTCCAGCACGCCGACTTTTTTTCCGGCGGCCAGCAGGTTCAAAATTGCTCCCCCCATCCCCAGTTCAGCATCGTCGGGGTGCGGCGCGACAACCATAATGTCCAATTTCATCGTATTTTCCGTTGGTGTTTCTATTTACGTAAACGATTCTTTAAGGGTAGCCCAGCGCGTTTCATCGCCGTCTGGCTGAACCATAAAATATTTTTTTGAGGTAGTTTGGGGGTGGGGGGCAACCCTCGTTCCCTTCGGTGGCCTTAATGGCAACCGTGTTAACTTCCAACAATTAGGCAGTTTATCACACTGGACACCGGCACGGCACGTGACGATAAAAGTATATTGATATCTTCTACCAGAGATGCCCCAGTCCCAACCTTTAGATCGGTGAGCGTGATTGAGTATGGAGATTCGAGATCAAACGACCCTTTATCGAGGCAGCCGCGTGAACTTTCCCCTTGCCACTCTGGATCGCGAAGTCCTTCGCCATCTAAATTACTCCCTCGGACACCACGACAAAACCGTCAACCACAGCTACGTCTATCGCGCGTTTGCGATCGCCGTTCGTGACCGACTGGTTGATAACTGGTTGCAAACCAAGGACAAAATGGATGCGTCGGATAACCGCCGGGTTTATTATCTTTCGCTTGAGTTTCTGATTGGGCGTTCGTTTTCCAACGCGGTGCACAATCTGGAGATTGACGATGCGGCGCGGAATGTGGCCCATGATTATGGGGTCAGCCTGGAAGAATTGGCCGAACAGGAACATGACGCAGGCTTGGGCAACGGCGGATTGGGCCGCTTGGCCGCCTGTTTTTTGGATAGTTGTGCGAATCTGGAACTGCCGGTGGTCGGATACGGAATTCGATACGAATACGGTATGTTCCACCAGCACATCGAAGACGGGCGTCAGGTAGAAGATCCCGATCATTGGTTGCGGGACGGAAATCCGTGGGAAATTGAGCGTCCCGAAGACGCCAGAAAAATCCGTTTCTACGGAAGCACCACTCAGCAACTGGACGACAAAGGCGATTTGCGACAGGTCTGGATCGACACGCACGATGTGGTGGCGATTCCGTATGACATGCCCATTCCCGGGTTCCGGAACTCAACGGTCAACACGCTGCGTCTATGGAAGGCCACCGCTACTGACGTATTTGATCTCGAGGAATTTAACTCAGGTAGTTACACCGAAGCAGTGGCGTCCAAGAACAACGCCGAACAGATCACCATGGTGCTCTATCCCAATGACGCCAGCGAAAATGGAAAGGAGCTGCGTCTAAAGCAGCAGTACTTCCTAGTTTCGGCCAGCCTTCAAGACGTGATGGCCGCGTGGGTCAAAAAACACGGTACCGATTTTACCAATTTCGCCGAAAAGAATTGTTTCCAGTTGAACGACACGCATCCCGCCTGTGCGGTGCCGGAACTGATGCGATTGTTGATCGACGAATATGGCAAATCGTGGGACGATGCCTGGAAGATCACGACGCAGAGCATGGCCTATACGAACCATACGTTGCTGCCAGAGGCACTGGAGCGCTGGTCGGTGCGGTTGTTCGGCAGGCTGTTACCGCGATTGCTGGAAATTATCTACGAGATCAACCGACGTTTCCTGAAAACGGTCGCCGACCAATATCCGGGAGACGTGGAATTACAGCGGCGCGTGTCTTTGATTGAGGAAGGCCACGACCCCCAAATACGCATGGCCTACCTGTCGATCGTCGGCAGTTACTCCGTCAACGGTGTGGCACAGTTGCATACTGATCTGCTGACGGCGGGGCTGTTTTCCGATTTTTATAAGATGTGGCCGGGCAAATTCAACAACAAAACCAATGGCGTGACCCAACGACGTTGGCTGTCGCATTGCAACGCGCGTTTGAAGGGGTTACTGGACGCATCGATCGGTAACTCATGGCAAAAGGATCTGGCCGATATCAAACAACTGGAACCCTTCGCCGAACAGCCAGAATTTCGCAGCCGTTGGCGCGAGGTGAAACAGGCCAACAAGCAAACGCTGACCGAATATGTCAGGGCATTTACGGGCGTTGAATTTGATCCGTCGTTTCTGTTCGATGTCCAGGTCAAACGCATCCACGAATACAAGCGACAGTTGCTGAATATCTTGCACTGCGTCCATCTGTATGACCGGATTGTCAAAGGGGACACCGTCAACATGACGCCACGGTGTGTGCTGATCGGTGGCAAGGCGGCTCCCGGTTATCACTTGGCCAAACTGATCGTCAAACTGATCAATGATGTGGCAGCAGTCGTCAATTCCGAACCGGCCTGCAAGGACTGGTTGCGGATTGTGTTTTTCCCGAACTACCGTGTTTCGGCGATGGAGGTCATCTGTCCAGGAACCGACCTGTCGGAACAAATTTCCACTGCGGGCAAGGAAGCTTCGGGGACCGGTAACATGAAATTTATGATGAACGGTGCGTTGACCATCGGCACACTCGATGGTGCCAATATCGAGATCCGTGAAAAAGCCGGCCCGGAAAATTTCTTCTTGTTTGGGCTCGACGCGGCCCAGGTCAAGGAAGCCCGCAAGAACTATCGTCCCAACGACATCATCGCAGCAGATCCGGAGATTCGACGGGTCATGGAACTGGTGGAAAGCGGACACTTCAATCAGGCTGAGCCGGGGATTTTCGATATTCTGACGCGCGGGGTGCGAGACCCTCACGATCAGTGGCTGACGATCGCCGATTTCCGTGGCTATATCGACGCGCAAACGCGCGTCAGCCAGCTGTACCAGGATCAGGAAGAGTGGAGTCGGCAGAGCATCATCAATGTCGCCAACAGCGGTTGGTTCTCCAGCGATCGCACCATTGAGCAATATGCTGACGAAATCTGGCGGGCGAAAAAGTTGTAGGCTGTAGCTGACCAGCGCTATTGGTGATTGGCAGTTGAGAGTTTACCGTTGGCGATGCTGCCAACTTCGCCAACGACGCTGGCAGCGTCGGCAACGGGTGGTAAATTCCTGACTGCCAGTCGCCTTGTTGCCCGGGCAATCCTACAACTCCACTCCCAGCTCGCGCATCAGCATTTTCATGTCCTCCCAGACATGTTTTTTGGCCGACGGCGTCCGCAACAAGTAGGCCGGATGGTAGGTCACCAACACTTTGCTTTCGCGGTATTGATGGAACTGCTTCCGTAACTTGCCCAGCGACGCCTGGGTTGCCAATAGTGATTTGGCCGCCACGCTTCCCAGACAAACGATGAATTCCGGACGAATCACATCCAGTTGTCGATCAAGAAAACCCCGGCAGTTTTCCAGCTCCAATGGCAACGGGTTGCGATTGTTTGGCGGACGGCATTTGACCGTGTTCAAAATGTAAACCTGCTCGCGCGGGAGCTGCGACGCGGTCAGAATCTTGTTCAACAGCTTCCCCGCCTCCCCCACAAACGGCTCGCCCAACCGGTCTTCGTTGGCACCCGGGCCTTCGCCTAGGAATACCACTTTGGTTTCGGGGTTGCCAACGCCAAAAACGGTGCGGCTGCGGGATTGGCACAATTCAGGGCACGCGACACAGTCCGCAACTTCTGCCCGGATCACCGACAACTGCTGTTCGCGCTCCTGTCGTGATTGCGGTGCGGCTTCGGAGGTCTCGGCGGGGAGAGCGGCAGGTGACGTTACCAGTGCCGGGACAGGAGGGGCCTTGACCTCGGGAACTGGTGCAGGTTCGATTTCCACCGGGTTGGCCTGCTGGTGAGCCGCAGCCGGCGTATCCACGCTTGGAATGTCCGGATCTGGAGGGGCCGGATTTGGTGGATCCTCGGTCGGATTATCTTTTGACGATGAAGTCTGTGTCGAGGGGAGGGTTGCCGTTGCGGTCAAATCGTGCTGCACCGCTGGTTCGGTCGCCGCCGGTGGTACGGGCTCCACCCCCACCGCATCGGCGAAGTCGAATTTCAGCCCGTCGTTTGCCGTCAGCATCTGGCCGATGCCAAAGCCGTGGAGGGACTGAAGTTGCTGCGTCAGCGCGTTTTTGAGGTTTATTTGGGCCAAAGCGGATTACCAGATTGGTTGGTGACGGAACAGAAAGCGTTTGTTTTGGGAATTTGTGCCAATCTGAGGTTTCTGTTGGGGACATCGCGTACGATTTCGCTAATATTTTGGGGCAGAGCGCCAAACCTTACAAGTGTTCTTTGATCCCGCCGCTCGACTTTCTCACAGACGCCCTTCCGACCTCAGGCTGATTTGCTGCTTTCGGGACAGGGTGCCCGGTTCTTCGAAACACCCGTTTAGATCCATGCTGCCTCAAGTATCAATTGTCGGACGCCCCAACGTGGGCAAATCGAGTATTTTCAACTGGCTGGTCGGTCGCCGATTGGCCATCGTTGACAATATGGCCGGGGTGACGCGCGACCGAATGAAACACGTCATCGAAAATGAGGGACGGTATTTCGAAATTATCGATACCGGCGGTATCGGGATTAACGATGTCGATGAACTGGACGAGGAAATCGAGCAGCAGATCGAGATCGGCATTCAGGGCGCTGATGTACTGTTGTTTGTTGTCGATGCAAAATCCGGCCCGATCGGGCTTGATCAGCGCGTCGCCAAACGTTTGCGCGGGCTGAACAAACCTGTGATTCTGGTAGCAAACAAGTGCGACGGAGATAACTGGGAGGTCACCGCCAACGAGTTTTTCTCATTGGGATTCGACTCGCCGGTTGTGTGCAGTGCCAAGAACAACCGTCGTAAGGAAGGCCTGCTGGAAGCCATCATGGCGAAGCTTCCTGACCAAGATGATTTTGACAAAAAAGAAATCGCTCATCCGGACATGAAATTTGTTCTGGTCGGTCGTCGCAACGTCGGTAAAAGCACTCTGGTTAATACGCTGGTCAAGGACGAACGCATGATCGTCAGTGAGGTGGCAGGCACGACGCGCGACAGTGTCGATGTGCGTTTTGAGGTCGATGGCAAGACGATGGTTGCGATCGATACGCCCGGATTACGGCGCGGAAAAAGTGTGCGTACCGATATCGATTTCTACGGGACGCACCGGGCGCATCGTTCTATCCGTCACGCGGACGTGACGTTGATGATGTTCGACGCCGGCAAACGGATCAGTAAAGTTGACCGGCAACTGGTGCACTACATTGAACAAAACCAGAAGCCGTGCATTTTTGTGGTCAATAAATGGGATTTGATGGCCGAACACATGCCAACCGAACGCTGGGCCGACTACCTGCATGACAATTTTACGTCGTTGTGGAATGTGCCGATCGCGTTCATCACGGGGCAGACCGGACAAAACTGCCGCCGGTTGCTGAACCATGCTCAGATGCTGTACAAGCAATCGCGCTCGCGCATTGGCACCCCGAAACTGAACCGAATTATTAAAGAGGCCCTGGTCCGACACCCGCCGCCGATGGGGGCCAACCGCCGTCGCCCCAAGATTTTTTACGCGGCACAGATCGGCATTCAACCGCCGACCATTATGCTCAAGTGCAACAACCCGAATGCGTTTTCGCACACCTACCAGAAATATCTTCTGGGCGTGCTGCGCGATTCGCTGGATTTTGGCGAAGTCCCCATCCGGATGGTGCTCGAGAAACGCTCCAATGCAGATCCGAATCAGGAGATTCAGGAAACTTCGGTTTGAGCACTTCGGTGCGTTTCAGCGTGTATAGGCGTGCTTAAGTGATTGAGCATCCAAGCCTCCCGGGCGCGTGGTGGGTCGGCGCAATAACGCTGCGCGTTGGATTGGCTTGTCCCACCCTACTTTCTACTCTTTGCCGTTTGTTAAATGAAAGCTGAGATCACAATCGCGATGACGCCTAAATACCAGATACACGTCCGGTACATCGCACAAACCGCTGCCATTGTTTGACCTGCGCGAGAGCTTGCTGATAAACGCCTCAACCAGCATTCGCGCTGATGCCAGCAGCAAGATTAGTGGGAAGTAAAACGTCAGCAGTACGCAAAAACCCAGATCCATCAGCAGGGAACCGGGCTGAAGCAACATGGGGATCGCCGCAAACGCCGGCCGACCAAAATCTCCCACCAGCCAACCGTAAACGCTACAAAGAATGCAGATGGCCGCAGTAAGGTGATTGGCAGATTAGAACGAGTGGTCCGCATCGGGGAACTCTGACTCACGCACTTCATCGCACCAAGTTTTGGCTGCCGTTTCGATGGCACTTCCCAGATCGGCATATGCTTTCACGAAAGACGGCACGTAGTCACAACTCAGCCCCAGCATGTCGTTGCATACCAACACTTGCCCGTCGCAATCTGGACCGGCTCCGATGCCTATCGTTGGAATGGACAATTTCCCGGTCAAGGCTTTTCCCATTTCCGCAGGCACGCACTCGACCACCACCGCGAATGCGCCTGCGTCCTGGGCAGCCTGGGCGTCCGTGATTAACTGATCTAGGTCGCGCTGAATTTTGTACCCGCCCATGGCATGAACGGCTTGGGGACGCAGCCCCACATGGGCCACGACAGGGATGCCGGCGGTCACCAGGGCCGCGATGACATCCGCCTGATCTGCGCCCCCCTCCAGCTTCACCGCTTGGCAGCGTGTCTCCTTCAGGATCCGGCCGGCCGCCATAACGGTCTGGTGAACGCCTTGGTGATTAATGGGAAATGGCAGGTCAACCACAACAAACGCTCGTTGCGCCGCGCGGCCCACCATTTCGGCGTGATAGATCATCTCGTCAAGTGTCACCGGCAGCGTGTTGTCATGGCCCTGCACCACCATCGCCAGGCTATCACCGACCAACAACATATCGACACCGGCCTGATCAAGTAGCCGCGCCATCGTGAAATCGTATGCCGTCAGCATGGTAATCTTCTGACCGGCGCGCTTCATTTTGGCAAACGCTGAAACGGTCAACCGCCGGCTAGATGGTGCCGGCGTGTCGGGTTTGGTTTTCCTGGTCATCGTTTTTTAGGTGCGGTGGAGCGCGAATTTACGGGTAACGTGCGGATCGAGACTTCTTACATCATATCAGCAATCCATCATACTACTGCTCAAAATCGCGCCCGCTGCGACCGGCGGACATGATCATGATCCCAACGGCCAGCATCATCACCGATGCGACCAAGTACGGCAGAAACAGCGTGGCCTTGAGCATCGGAATGCCCAGACCTGATCCAAAAATTCTGGCCAGCGCACTTACGCTTTGCCCCACTCCCAGCACCTTGCCCTGCTGTGACGGGTCCGACCAACGACTCAACAGCGAATACAGGCTGGGCTGTAAACAACTGTACCCGGCCACGATGATCGCCAGCGCCCCGAACAACCATCCCAACGAGGCC
>CALCJM010000170.1 GCA_937967505.1 uncultured Pirellulaceae bacterium
AAAAATGCAAGTAAGCCAAAGCGAGAGAGTTGCGATCAACACTCAGATCAAGCGGAACAAGGCATTGCCGTGCTGGAATTACACGATGTTTCCAAAACAAGCTTGATTCGAAACAGACAACTTATTCTTGAACACCTCCTATGTCACTCAGCAGATTGGTTGAGAGAAGGCCGCCGTCAACGTCATTCGCGCAGAATGGTCCGGTGTTAGTGGGATCAGATAGCAACGACCACGGAGAGAACAGCGCACCGTGTTTTGCCGAGAGATATTCGGGTTGGCCGTGCTTTTAGGCGGCGGGCAGTTAGAAATTTGCCATCCGTTGGCGAAGCTGCCAGCATCG
Organism: uncultured Pirellulaceae bacterium; assembly: GCA_937967505.1. Taxonomy (GTDB): domain Bacteria; phylum Planctomycetota; class Planctomycetia; order Pirellulales; family Pirellulaceae; genus Mariniblastus. The sequence continues at coordinate 341 of CALCJM010000170.1, forward strand.
CCAACGGGAAGCTTTCAACTGCCAAACGCCTTAGTTTTTAGCTTTGAGAGAGCTTCTTGGAGATCAATAATCGGCCCTGCCGCCGGTACGCTTCCCAGAGTGCGGCTGCTACTGGTGACGGACAGCGACGGGCTGGTTACGCACCGAGAAAGATTGATGACACGGAATCCTTGCTTGTTGGGAAGCTCACGGGGCCAGTACGTTGAACTGGATGGATGATCCCTGGGCAGTGCCACACCAGAGCTTGTGCCGGGCGGAGATGTAATCCTCTTTGGTGGCCTTGAAGATGTTCTGTACGTACTTCTGCGGGTTGCGGTCGATCAGCGGAAACCATGTGCTTTGCACCTGAACCATGATGCGATGGCCGGGCTTAAACGTATGGTTGACATCCTGGAGTGTCAGATTGACGGTCGTGATCTCACCGGGCTGAAATGGTTCAGGATGTTCAAAACTGTTGCGAAATCTGCCGCGCATGACCTCGCTGCGTACCATCTGCTGGAAACCACCAAATTCAACACTTTTCCCTGAGCCCTCAATAAACGGGTGGTCATCGGGATAGACGTCGATCAGTTTGACGATCCAGTCGGCGTCGGTGCCGGTGGTGGAAACTCGCAAGTGGCTGTCAATTTTTCCTACCATCGTCAGTGCCGACTCCAGTGGTGGCGTCTGGAAAACCAGTACGTCAGGACGTTGGGATGCAAACCGTTGATCGTCTGCCATGTAGGGTTTGGGGGTAAATCGGAATTTAATGTCGGCACGCTTCCGGTAAGGTACCGGGTTGGCTGGATCACTGGTGAACGAAACGTCAGTCAACTGTTGGGGGGGGGATTGGGCAAGTTTTTTGTCGTTGCTGAAGTACAATTTTTGCGATCTCAATTCAGCCGGTGGCCATTTTTTGAAAACCTTCCACTGACGGATGCCCGTATCAAAAATAATGGCCTCGAAGTTGGGGCGGTTGGGATCACCTTTTAAAAAGTGACGGAAGAAAGGTGCTTCGATCTGTTTCTGGTAGGTTTGCGCGATGTTGTTTCCGAAAGCAAGTTTCCCGACGCGCTGGACGTGGTCACCACGTTTGGCCCAGTCACCGTGACTCCACGGTCCCATGACGATGGCATTAAAGATGTCCGGATTGTTGGATTCGATATTGGCATAAATATTCAGCGCGCCATAGAGGTCTTCGGCGTCGAACAACCCGCCGACGGTCAAAACATTTGTTTTGATGTGTTTTAAATGAGGCAAGATATTTCGTTTTTGCCAGAACGCGTCGTAGTTGGGATGTTGAACCAATTGTTCCCAAAAAACATTGCCCTTGGGAAAATGCTGGCTGGCCGTTTCCAGAGGAACGAGGTCCATATAAAACTGCCATGCATCACGCGTGGGTGGGTTGATTTCGCTGTACCACTTCCAGTTCGAGGGCCCGTTGTGCTGATAGCCAAAGGTGTTAGTGGCCAAGAGGTAACTTAAAAAATACGCGCCGTTGTGATGAAAGTCATCGAAGAAGAAATCCGAGATTGGAGCCTGGGGCGACGAACAAACCAAGGCCGGATGGTGTTCTGCGAGGGCTGCGGCACTGTAGAAGCCCGGATACGAAATGCCCCAGATACCAACCTTGCCGTTGTTGTTTTTCACATTCTTCAGTAACCAGTCGATGGTGTCCCATGTATCGGAACTCTCATCAACGGGATCTGGTCCGTCAACATGCGGACGCATATTGTCGAACTGACCTTCAGACATCCAGCGGCCGCGCACGTCCTGATGAACAAAGATATAGCCTTCGTCTTCCATCAGTTCGGACGGGCCAATGCGCGGCCTGAAGCGGTCCTCGCCATACGGTTGGCAACCGTAGGGTGTACGAGTAATCAGGACAGGATAGGTTTGTGATTGGTCGATCGGCGCGTAGATCGCTGTGAAAAGTGTTTTGCCGTCGCGCATTGGGATGCGGACTTCTGTTTTGGTGTACTGCGCCATGATGCGATCCGCACCAGGTAGTTGTTGTGCCAGATTCTGATTGGCTGAAGCAAGCAGCCAGACGCACAGCACAAACAGCCGCGCAATCAACAGACAGAAAAAGTATCGCATAAGTGGTCTCAATCAGAACTTTTCGAGGGGGCCATTGACCTGAAAAGAAGGATTGTACACGTTACTTGATGATCTTTAACTCGGATCCATTGATCAGTATGCCAAAAATATCACGCGCGTCTTTCTCACGCAGCCCGATACAGCCGGCGTGCCCTTCCGGGGTGGCGTCGTCGATCGCGTGCAGGCAGAGGCTACCGGTGAGTCCGATCCAGTACGGGCCGTAGCCATTTTCCGATGATTCCGGTGGGAAGTCGTTGCCATCGGCATCACGCCAAGTGTGACCCTGTGCGGATTTGGCCACCACGCGGAACTGTCCTGGACGCGCTTCGCCCGAGATCCCCGTACGGATTGGGAATCGGCCCGCGTAGAGATTCTTCAGAAACAGCGTTAGTGTTTTTCCACTCAGATCGACTTCGGCGTGGAATGGTCCGTTGATCACTTTTAGTTCGGTACCGGCAACGATCGTGGCATTTTCGCCAATTTGCTGTCGGTTGATGTTGTAAACCACCTGCGCAGGTACGTTCCAGCGGCTGGCGATCTGGTTCAGTGTTTCGCCGCTTCGAATGATGTAAGGATTTTCCTGAAAATGATGCTCGGCTGAGTAAATGACTTTTCCGGCTAGGGCATCCAGCCAGTCGTGCAGGCGTTTGCCTTGTTCCGCATTCATACCGGGGGCGCGGTAGTAACGCGTCAGTAATCCCAGAGCCGCGCGGAATTTTTTGTCGGCGACCAAACGATCGACCTCCGTCCATGCGGCCTCCAGTTTCATCGACGGTGCAGCGGGTGTGATGGCGCTGTTTTGCGTGAGTGAATCCGGAGCAAGATTGGCTTGTTGGACATTCAGGTCCGGAAGTGCGCTGCGGTGGCCCGAGGCAAGGCTGTTGATCGAATCGTTGGCTGAACCGATGGGAGTCGCACTGAATTCAGAATCGACCTTTGTCTCGTTTAGCGCTGGCGCGAGGCTCGGTGAAAGATTCGGTGAAAAATCGGCATCGCTGGAGGGAGTATGGGCAGGAGCCGGTTGTTCGATCGCAGGACCGGGATCAAAAGTTGATGCCGATGGTGCTGTGATGGAGATGGGCTGCGATGGAGGGTGAATGGATGGAGCGGTAATAGACGGGTTGGCAATAGATGGATTTGCGCTTGAGAGCGTTGGGGCCGCTTCATTGGCAGTATTAAATTGGGATTCCAGCGCGTTGATCAGACCTTGATCGCGCGTCTGGTCAACGGCCTGCACGATTGATGATTGAGTCCGGGATAGACTGGACGCCATCTGTTGGTTCGGGGGCAAATGACCGCCGGGCGATTGGCTGGACAGCCGACCGGCGTGCGTAGAAAGACGATTGCCCAGTTCATTGGGGCTCGCCTGTTCAAACTTCCGCCGCAGATCGTCGAAACTGGGGGCGCGAGAAACCGGTGCGTTGACTGGCGACCCTTGCACCAGTGGTGGTGCACCAGAGGAGATTGGTTGGCTGGTGTAGGGTGATGCCTGCCGGGGTTGGTTTAATTGGTTCGGTTGGTTTAGCTGGGGCGGTGCCATCTGCGTTGCGTGATGGGCGTGCAGGTTCTGGTGTTGCACTGCCGACGATTGCGAGGATGCCAGCATCGCCGGGGCGCTATGGCCACTGCCCGGTTGCTGGTGGGGTGTTTGGTAGGGGGGCTGGTACGGCTGCGGTGGTTGATGAACACCTTGGGCGGTTACTTGTTGTTGAAGCAGGCCGCCATTGGTGGAGGAAAATTGCGGCGCGGGGTGCGGGTTTGCCAGCGTTGGTTGCCGGGTGAGCTGGGACGTTAAATCGGTACCGGAGGTGGTGTCTTCGGTGGACGAAACCTGATAGAGTCCGACAGAAACGGCCAGTAACACAACGGCGATGGCAGTACTTTTGAGAGAATGCACTTGTGAGTCCTCCGTGACTCGTAGTTTAAAATCAAACGACTAAATATTAAGTTGTTGCCCGAATCATGCGGGTTTATTTTAGGCATCCTTACACCAACGAGTGGCATAAACGATGGACGACAATGATTACCCGGATGATACCTACGACGAAGACCGGAACGACCTGACGGTGCCCTGCCCTGTTTGTCGCCAACCCGTTTACGAAGATGCGCCCCGGTGTTCTGGCTGCGGAAGCTATCTTTCCGATGCCGACTTCCGCCAGCGGCCCTCGGTTTTGGCAGTGCTGTTGGTGGGGATGCTGATCGTAACTTGGTTGTTGCTGTATGTGTTTTGAGCCTCAAATCATCCTTGATTTCTGGCTTTAAAACGCAAGTGGTCGGAACGTAGCAGAATCCTGTTGGTCGCAAAAGAGCGAATCATGACAGCACCCAAAGTACTTGATGGGCAAGAAAACCAATTATTTGAGGAGGTTTTATTGGTGAAAGCCCAAAATTTTATTGTCTTTCAGCCGGCGTTTTCACGGAGGCAGCGGTTTATGTGCAGGGAAATCAACCGGGCGCGTTCTGGTTGATCTGGTCAGGGGTTTTGATCTAACTCCCGTTTCTGGGCGGTGCCAGTGAGCGCGATGCGATCGCGGTTCCGCCTCCTGCCATAGCGTAATAGCGTAGTAGCGTAAGAAGGCAGAGTCTTCCATGCGGTGTTTGACCTAGTGGAGCCTCGACACGTGGATGCCGAACGCTGTCGAAGTGCAAGCACTGCTTTCTGCTTTCTTACGGCGCTCCCACAACATTGGCAAACTGTTTTTCAAACGGATGGATAAAGCGTTGGTTTTCTGAATGGTCCAGAACCGCAAAGACGACCTCTTCAAAGGCGGTTGCAAATTTACCGTCCCCGCAAATCTGTTTGTAAAACCAGGCTGCCATGTCAGCAGGATCGTTGCGGAACACACCACAGCCCCACGCGCCCAGAACCACTGACCGGCAATCATTGGCGACCGCGACGGACAGCATGTTTTCGATACGTTGCTGCATGGTGCCGGCCACTTTGGGGACCAGTTCGGGATTGTTCTTTTTCAGGGCACCGAGGTTGACCGCCGGAGAGGTGATGATGGAAGTGCACCATGGGTCGTGGATGAGTATGTCGTCGTCGTTGCGAAAGACGGGTACTGCCGGTGAATAAATCATGTGTTCGGTGTACAGAGCCGATTTGCAATTGCGATTGGTTTGATAGTATTCCTGCACCGGGTTGATGCAGCGATAAAGTGCTGACGCACGGGCCAGGCATTCCTCCTGTGCCTGGGCTCCCTTTAGAAAGCCACCACCGGGATTGTTGGCTGAAGCAAAATTAAGCGCCATCACTCCAGCGTAGGGCGCGCGTTCCGAATTCGTAAGGTTTGTTTCACGGATTGTTAGTTGGCGAGCGGCCGTGAAGGTGGTTGTGTTGATGACCTGATAGCGCGTGGCATGGTTGCGTATCAACAAACTACGGTCGCAGGCGACTCGCGCGTCAGAAAAGCTCTTCGGCGAATAGTGAATGGTACCTGTAATCGCGCGGTCAACCGCATCGCTGATGTCCACGCTGCTGCCGTCCGGCAATTCATAGCGGCCAGCGTCCGTGATTTGAAGTGTCTCTTGCGCCAGTTGGGCGCGTTGGGTTCGGTTCATGGTGTTATGTGGGTGATTTTGTTGTCGCGGGTAATTTTGTTGTCTGGGAGAAGGAATTGATGTTGCTAATGGTTGCTGTATCTATGCGGGGAATTCAATAAATTCAGCCGGCACGTGATCGGTTAACCAGACTTGATTGTCTGTAACAAAAAATCTAAACCCTCTTCGGTACATTTCACCTGCGCGGATCTTCAACAGCACAGGTTTGCCGCGACGGGCACCGACGGCGGCAGATGTTTTCTGGTCGACATGCAGATGCACATGGTGACGCTGCATCTTCTTCAAACCTGATTCGCGGATAAATTGAACCGATTGGCTGGGTGTGCCGTGCAGCAGGATCTCCGGTGGTGTGGACGGTTCATAGCCAAGTTCAACCTGGACCGAGTGTCCCTGACGAGCGCGAATTTTTGTGTTGTCAGGGCTGATTTCGAAACGCTGTTTGTCATTGGTCTGTACGACCGTGTCCAGTAGCGCTCGTGAGAGATAGTGTGCGCGGTGGTGTTTTACCGCCGCTGCCAACAGTGACTCAATATCTACCCAGCCACCTTCCTCCAACGTCAATCCAATCATTTCAGGCTGATGACGCAGGACAAGGCTGAGAAATTTACTGATCGTTTTGAGTTGATTCTGTTTCATTGTCGTTGTTTCTGTTTCTTTGTTGACGAGAAGATATCGATAGAGTGAATCATCGTGACACCGGACTGTCTCATCTCTTTGATCGCGTTGTCCACATCGCCCGGTTGCAAATTGACTCCACGACAGCCATCAACAATCAAGCGCGTTTCGAATCCTGCCGTGAGTGCGTCGAGTGCCGTGAATTTAACGCAGTAATCGGTCGCCAGCCCCATGACATCAACGCACCTTACGTGGTTGTCCTGCAAGGTTCTTTCTAAGTCGGTTGCTTTGCGATGCCCGTTGTCATAAAAACCGCTATAGCTGTCGATTTCTGGGTCAGTTCCTTTGCGGGTAATATGGTTAAGTTGTTTTGTGTCAAGTTCATCAACGAACTGTGCCCCGGGAGTGTGCTGCACACAGTGAACTGGCCAGGCGACTTGTGGCAGGCCCGCCAGCTGGAACAGGTCACCGATTTTGACATCGGAATGTGATTCGGCAAAACTTCCATGACCGGCCGGATGCCAATCCTGAGTCGCGACGACAAAATCGTAGTGCCCCATGATTCGGTTGGCGATCGGGATGACCGCATTACCGTCGGGGACCGCGAGCGCTCCGGAGGTAATGAAATCATTTTGTAAGTCAATCAGTAGCAAAGCATGCATGGTTTATGCCTCCATGGTTTATATCTCGAAGTGAAACCCCCGCCGTGTCATTCGGCGGTAGGCCTGTCGGTCGAAACGAAAGAGTCTGGCCGCGCGATGGGCCACGTCGCTCTCGATTTCATCTGTTTCTTCCAGCACACCCATCTTGAGGATCTTTTTGCGAAAGTTGCGTTTGTCCAGTTCCCGGTTCAGAACGATCTCGTACAGGGCCTGTAACTGGCGGAGCGTAAATTTTTTGGGTAACAATTCAAAACCGATCGGCTGATAGCGCAGCTTGCTGCGCAGGCGTTGGTGAGCTGTATTCAGAATGTCGTCGTGGTCAAAGGCAAGTTTGGGCAAGTCATCCAGCGAAAACCACAAAGCTTGTGCCGCATCGGTGGCCGCATGAACCCGGTGGTCCGACAATCGCACCAGTGCATAGTACGCCACCGTCACTACATGTTCGCGCGGGTCGCGTAGCGGATTACCGACAGTGCACAGTTGTTCCAGAAACACTTTTTCCAGTCCCGTTTCTTCTTTCAGTTCACGCCGCGCGGCATGGTCGATGGATTCGCCAACTCGCACGAAGCCTCCTGGCAGAGCCCATTTTCCGCGAAACGGTTTCAACTTTCTTTCGATCAACAGCACTTTCAGGTCGTGATCATCCAGACCAAACACCACGCAATCAACCGTGAGTGCAGGCCGGGCATAGTCATAGGTAAACGTCATGATGAAATACCCCGTCGAGTATTCTCACGTGCCTTGAGAACCATTGTTGATTTGCGTTGATGCAATTCCGCTTCTAGGCCCACCGGGTACCCGTGAGGATTATCTAGGCGGAGAACACCCGCATGAAACATCGCCATCTGGGCTCGGACGCGGTCGCGAATTTGTCTGAGATCAGGCTGTCCACCGATCGGTTGGCCCAACCTGAAGACAGGCTGTAACAGATCAGCGCTTTGGTGATCCGGTTCGAAGGTGCGTCTGCGGGTGGCGTCCAGTGGATCCACGATTTGCTGACCGGGGCCGGTCAATTCGTCGAAGACCATGTCGGCCACGGCGGTCTCCTTATCGATAAACCGGCGAACCTGCAGGATGCAGGGCGTTGACGTTTTGATCAGTTGTTCGGAAAGTTTGACTTTCGGGATCCACGTTCCATCAGCGTCTTGCATCGCACCCAATTTGTAGACGCCTCCAAGAGCGGGTTGGTCGAAAGCAGTTGCCAAACGCGTTCCAACACCCCAGACGGTGATTTTTGCGTCCTGATGTTTCAGGCTTTCGATCAAGTGTTCATCCAGATCATTGCTGGCGACGATGGTGGCGTCGGGGAATCCGGCGTCATCCAAAAGTCTTCGCGCCTCGTTGCTCAGCCATGCCAGATCTCCCGAATCCAGCCTAATGCCTACCATCTCATGGCCTTTGGATCTGAGTCGCGCTCCGACCTGGCAGGCGCGGCGAACTCCCTCCAGCGTGTCGTAGGTGTCTACTAGGAACACACAGTTATTGGGCATCACTGCCGCGTAACTTTCAAAGGCATCGATTTCGTCGTCAAAAGACATAATCCAGCTGTGAGCGTGAGTCCCCCGAACCGGGATGTCGAACAATTTTCCGGCCAGCACATTGGAGGTGGCGGCACAACCCCCAATGTAGGCCGCGCGGCTGGCAGACAACCCGCCGTCGATTCCTTGAGCACGTCGCAGGCCAAATTCCAATACCGCATCGCACCCCGCCGCACGACAAATCCGGGCCGCTTTGGTAGCGATCAGCGTTTGAAAATTGATGATGTTCAATAAAGCCGTTTCCAGAATCTGGCACTGCAAAATTGGCCCTGTCACCCGCAGCAACGGCTGGTGAGCAAACGCGATGGTGCCCTCGGGCATTGCATCGACATCGATCTCAAGCTTCAGATTGGCCAGGTAGTTCAGAAACTCTTGCTCGAACAACACCTGACCGTCATTGCCGGTCAGTGTCCGCAGGTAGTCGATGTCGTCTTCGGTGAACGAGAATTGTTTCAGGTATTCCACAACCGCACCTAATCCTGCGGTGACAGCGTAGCCGCCCCGAAATGGATGCTTGCGAAAAAATAGATGAAACACCGCCCGGCGGTCAGCGCGGCCGGTTTTCCAATAGCCGTATGCCATTGTCAATTGATACAGGTCAGTTAACAATCCAAGGGATGTGGCATAAACAGGCTGTTTGAACTGGTGCACAGGAGAGTCTCCAAGTGGGGATTCATAGTGTTGTTTTCACACTAAGTCGGCGTTCTGAGTGAAGAGACCTGGTCAAAACGGTAAGGTTCGCGGGAAACCAACCGAAAACTTCGGGTTGCTCGCGCGGAGCATAGACGCGCGGTTCAAATAGGCGCTGCCAGCTTTCAAAGTGCTGGCAGAGATTTGCAATATTGGTAATTTCGCAGATTGTTCTACAAAAACAGGCCTTGGTCATTCGAAGTTGAAATTTTATCAATCCAAACGCCGTTAATGGCCGTAGAAGTGAGGTGTCAGGGAGCCTGCATTTTCGTGGTGGTTCTGGTTGCAAGCCCGGTTAAAATGGTGGCTCCCGATATATAGTGCTGGATGAAGTACTTGAGTAAATTACTTTTCGGGCAGTTCTTTTCTGTTTGGTTTTGCGAGACCGTTTATGAATCATCAAGCGTCTGCACCGGCAATCACTCGGCGAAAGTTTCTCCGCCGAACGATTGTGGGGAGTACTGCGGCGGCCGCTGTGTATGCGGTTGGCATTGAACCGCGTTGGGTGTCGGTCGAACGTCACGCGTTGCCGATCCCGGGGCTGCCGGAGTCTTTGGCAGGCAAGACGGCGGTACACATCAGCGATCTGCATGTGGGATCCCGTGTAGGTGATGACTACCTGAAAACGCAATTTCAGTACATCCAGTCGTTGAGCCCTGATTTTGTTTTTTTTACGGGAGATTTTCTGGACAGTCCGACCGCTTGGCACGTTGACAAGGGAGCGGCGCTGTTGAGCGCGTTTCCCCGGGGAAAATTAGGGACTGCCTGTGTGTTGGGGAATCACGACTTTGGTCACGGGGCCGCCGAGATGAACAAACATGCGGCCGACAACCGGCGATTGATCCGGTTGTTTGAGCAAGCTGATTTACCGTTGCTGTTTGACGACGTCATCGAAGTTGGCGGCCTTCAGGTGGCGGGGCTGAGAGATTATTGGTGCGGTGGATTCAACCACCAATCGGCGGCGTTGGCCATTGAGAGCGTGAGGTCAAAACCGTCGATCGTGTTGAGTCACAATCCGGATACGGTCGATCTGCCGATTTGGGATGGCTATCACAGTTGGGTGTTGTGCGGTCATACCCATGGCGGGCAGTGCAATTTTCCTTTGGTGGGAACCCCGGTGTTGCCGGTCGCCAATCGCCGGTATGTTGCCGGTGCGTATGAAATTAGTGGTGGTCACAGGCTGTATATTAATCGCGGTATCGGACATACGCATCGGGTTCGATTTATGGCGCGTCCGGAAATCACGATTTTCGAACTCCGCGCGTCCTGATCTTATACCGTTAGAAGCAAGAACGCCGCTGTCCATAAATTTCAGCGCGTTATTGCCGTGATTCCAACCGGTCGCTGCCTATTCTCAATAGCGTGGTCTTGTTGGCCGTGGTGCCCACCTGTTGAGTTTACTGTTCAACGCCGGCTTTTAGTTCATCGAACATCTTTCGATAGATTGGTCCAAAGTTTTCCCATTTTGATGCCGGGCAGTAAGCGTGGAAGCTGATGCTACGATCTCGACCCATGATTGCGGCCCGGATGCCTTTGACCTTGAGCCATCCTTTCTGCCCGGAGAATTCGCTGATGTAGGCTGCACCTAGAGGAATTCGCACCAATTCTCCTGCGTCTTCTTTGAAGTCTTTAAACTCTTCTTCGAACCAGGCGAGATTTTTCTCTTGAATCATCTGCTCAGGCGGCAAAAGCGCGGCTTCTTCGACACCGCCCACCTTACCGACCAATGCCTGTCCCATGCCGCCGCCTGATGCCAGTGAGTCGAAGAAGCTGGCATCGAGTCGGATCTCCATCGGCCCCTTTCTGAAAATTGCGTACGCCAGCCCTCGACTACGATTGCCTGTACCCTCGGCGTCCCAACCCTCGGGGTAGTTGATGGCGAAGGTTCCATCCTGCGAATTGTATTCTGTGAAACTATCGGGAACCGGGATTTTGGCCGGTGCGCAGCCAGGCAATAGGGTGCCCAACAGGGCTACCGCCATTGCGTTTACCAAAAGGCGATATGAGCAGCGGTTTGAAAAAGTCATCTACACGGTCTCCATCCAGAAAGTGGTGAACAGGCATTGGCGAACTGCGATTAAGTCAAGCGAAGCAAGTTGGGCGCAGTTGAAGCTGACATTCTAAAGTGTGTAAATTTACGATGCAATAAAATTTGACTGGTCAATAAAAAAAGCACAGGCAAGAGCCTGTGCTATAAAATATTGATGTGGCCAACTATAACGGTCAGTAAAACCACTTACTGGCAAAATCAAAGCTTCGGCAGCTTCGATTAAACGAATTCGGTTTGTTTTTTAGCGACCAATTCTTTGTACTTTTTGGTTTTTTTGAATGTGTTGAATTTCTTGATCACCCAATCGCGATCCACAGTTTCGTGGTGACGTGCCAGATAAGCCATGGCAAAGGCTTCGTTATCGCCAAACTGGTCGGCGGAAAAGCTGACGCCACCTCTGAGTGGGCACTCTGGCCACCGTGCATACCAGCGGCAGTAGTACTTCTTGTTTTTACCGGTCCCATAGGTGGTCATTCTTGGCCAAACCCCCACGACACCAGAAGAATTTCGTTTGCTCATTCTTCCCTTAGCAGGCAGAATGGGCGGAAGCTTGGCTTTGGTTTTTTCAACCCATGCATCGGCGGCAGCTTGAGCCTTCGTCCACGTTTTGTATTCTCTGAGGGTGAAGTTTTTTTGGACGGTTTTGCCTTGGCGCATAATCCGCGCCATCACGCATTTGGATACTTTATTTTTTGTAGTGTTCATGTTTTAACTGGCTTTGACGAAATTTGAAAAAGAAGAGAAATCTGTTTTTGGAAGTTGATTCATCCGAATAGAAGAGTAGACGTAATTATTATAACTCGACTTACGAATTTAGCCACCAAAAATGGCTATCAATGGTGAACCGACCAACAGAAGTGATGTTTCGAAAAATCCTAGGTTTTAAATCTCTGGTTTTCAGGTCCATTCTCTTGGTGTTGCAGGCAGATATTTGTGGCTACGGGAAACCGAATTTCAGGCTCCATTTAGATGTTTCGTTTCTACACCAATTTGTTAACGATTTTCTACATCAACTTGTTAACGATTTTCCTCGACCCAGGATGCTTTGCCATGTCTCTTTTTGAATCTGCGGAACAGGCGAACCTGAATTCGGGCAAACCCCTTGCTGCCCGAATGCGACCACAAACCCTGGACCAGTTTATCGGGCAGGAGCACGTGATGGGCGAGGGCAAGTTGCTGCGGCGCCTGGTAGCGGCTGACCGAATTGGCAGTCTGATCTTCTTTGGGCCGCCCGGGACCGGAAAAACCACGCTTGCCAGATTGTTGGCGGGAGCAACAAAACGTAAGTTTTACCAGCTAAATGCGGTGCTGCACGGTGTTAAAGATCTCCGCGAGACACTGCAGTCTGCAAGAGACGAACTGGCAACTGGCGGTCAGGCATCGCTGCTGTTTATCGATGAAATCCACCGGTTCAACCGGGCGCAGCAGGATGCCATGCTGGCGGACATTGAAGACGGTGTTGTGTCTCTCATCGGCGCGACGACCTCCAATCCATTTTTTGCAGTCAATGGTGCATTGATCAGTCGCAGCCAGATTTTTCAGTTTGAACCATTGACCCCAAACCACATTCGTACTGTGATCAATCGCGCGCTTGGTGACAAGGTAAACGGTTTGGGGCGTCAGAAGATTTCCGTTTCTGAGGATGGTATCGATTATCTGACGGCGATCTGCGATGGCGATGCGCGAAAGGCGTTGTCGATTCTGGAGACGGCCACTATCGCGTCAGGGCTTGGCATTGAACCGGTCACGATTGAAAAAGACGCACTGGTAGAGTCAATGGGGCAGCGCGCGATTCAGTATGATGCGACCGGCCAGGAACACTATGATTGCGCCAGCGCGCTGATTAAAAGCATTCGCGGCAGTGACGTTGATGCGGGACTGTACTGGTTGGCCAGAATGCTCGAAGGAGGCGAGGACGTGCGATTTTTGTGTCGACGGCTGGTGATTCTAGCATCCGAAGACATTGGCAATGCCGACCCGCAGGCGCTGCCGCTGGCCGTTGCCTGCTCTCAGGCCTGCGAGCAAATTGGTCTGCCCGAGTGTCAGCTGACGCTGTCCCAAACGGTGGCCTATTTGGCTTGTGCGCCCAAGTCGAACGCCGCGACTGTCGCCATCAGTATGGCGCGTCGAGATATTCGTGAGCAAAGTGTGATCCCGGTTCCCAAAGCCCTGCGCTGCACGCATTATGACGCGGCGAAAGAACTGGGCAGTGGTATCGGATATCAGAACGCTCACCACGCCGAAGAGGGAGTCAGCGCCCAAGATTACCTTGGTGTTGATAAACAGTACTATTTTCCCGTGCACCGGGGATTTGAAAAAGAGTTGCAAGCACGGTTGGCGAAAATACGGGCTATTCTCAATGACCGTTAGTCTCGTCGATGCTTTTCTGATGGAGCTGATTGGGCTTCACTGTTGGCTTTCGCCATCAGGCGATTTTTGATTTTGCGATACCCGGATTACAATTCGGGCCACGTTTACTTTTATCAACTCTCCCGATTGAGTGTCTGGGTATGAAATCAATTTTTTTTGACCACAGTAATTCCAATGCACGCAACACCAGAACCCGATGCAAACGCAACGCACCAGTGGGGTATCTACCCCTTGAGCCACGTCGGTTGCTGGCGACGCTGGCAGAGGCGGGCATTACTCAGGCTGCGATCGATATTATCAATAACGTTGACGGAACCTTCGAGGGCGATGTAGGCAATAATAACAGTGGAACGCCAGACATCGTTTACACCGATCTGGTCCTCAACAGCCCGACGGTCCAAAATACACTCAACGGAATCATCTCTACCCAGACGATTCCCACCGGCGCAACGATGATCACAAACGTTGCCGGACTGTCACAGATCACTGCCGGTACCGACGCGATGCCCAATATCTATGCCTTGGTAGGTGATTTCACGATTGCCTCTGACATCAATGTTCCCAGTAACGTTCACATCTACCTAGACGGCAGTATCAGTTATCTAGGGACATACACGACGCCAGATATCTTCAACAGCGGTAATGGTGAATCTGAAAATCGCGAGGAGGCCATTTTCAGGCTTAGCGGTAGCCGCAACGTAAAACTGATCGGCGTTAACAACGCTCAGTTGATCGGTAATCCGAACCTTGCTTCGTCCAACCCTCATGTCAACGGTGTGTTGATTCGTTTTTCTGGTTCGGAAAATATTTTGGTCGAGGGATTTGAAATGAGGGCGCTCTGGCAGGGAGTTACTGCTGATTTTGGCAGTTCGAATGTCACCGTTCAAAACAATTACATTCGCGATTCAGTCAAACGGGCGATTTGGTTCTTGGGCACTACCAACTCCAGAGTGGTTCATAACTTTCTGCAGAATTCGGGAGCTGACGGAATCGATTTCGATGCGTTCACTGCCGATTCATTAGCCTATGAGAACGTGATGTTTGGCAATGGTCGATTTGCTTTCTTCGTCGAAGAAGGTGCCAATAATAATTTCTCGGTTCGACAGGTATCGATTCTCTATCGGACCGGGAACCCAAATATGAATAATGCTGTCGGTGCGGAGCGATTCATGTTGGGCAATGCGTCCAACGGGACGGGTGACCGTTTTGTTGCCAACAACCCTGGCGTTGTGACGCGCGACAATTTTTTCATCGACAACACGACCTTTCAACCGTCCAGCGTCAGGTTCCGGGCCGGCGGTGGCTTCATTGCAACGGGTGATAATTTGCAGGTGGGCAATAGTTACTTCTATGGTAATCAGGGGTTTGGCGTTGCCGATTTTGGACCTGAGGCGGTCAACGGGCGCGATGTTTCGGTGAAAGCGATCTACCGGGCACGCCTTCCATCGGGTGAGATTACAACGGCTTCCAACAGCCGAACCAGCTTTAACTCTTATGACTTGACGGGGCTCCTCAATCAGTGGGATGCCGCGTACAGTGACGGCAACCGGCCCATCCGTGCGGAAATTGCTGCTTTACCTGCTCCCGTGCAGATTTTTCAGGAGACTGGTGGTAAGGTTGTCATCGAAGCCGAAAGCTTCACCAGCCGAACTGCCGGAACGGGTGCTGCGACCGGCAAGACCTTCAATCTGTTGCACGATGATACCGCAGGGGGGACGCAACCGGACACCGATGCCGCTTCGGGAGATTTGGGACTGATTGCTGAATTCAATGAAAGCAATCTGAATAACAACAATGGTGCCAATGTGGGTAATAGTCTGGTTGGTCCCCGAGTCGATTACGAGATCAACTTCGACACGCCGGGGATCTATCGGGTGTTTCTGCGCATGCGAGCGCCGGTCCCAAATGACAATTCACTGCATGTGGGCCTGGACGGGATAGCGGTCAGCTTGGGGGGATTTGGCGTGGGCGTAAC
Source organism: uncultured Pirellulaceae bacterium (assembly GCA_937967505.1). Taxonomy (GTDB): domain Bacteria; phylum Planctomycetota; class Planctomycetia; order Pirellulales; family Pirellulaceae; genus Mariniblastus. The sequence continues at coordinate 15,881 of CALCJM010000170.1, forward strand.
GGGTACCGATTGGGCTTGGGTGGACGATGTTGTCAGTGGTACGCAGAATATTGCGGTCAATGTCACGACCGCCGGGCGTCATACGCTGAATCTTTGGATGCGCGAGGACGGAGTGCAAATTGATAAAATTGTGCTTGATCGGGCTGGCGTGACCCCCACCGGTTTTGGCCCTGATGAAAGTGTGCTGGTGGATGCCACACCGCCCACGGTTGCCAGTTCAGTACGTGCTGATGGTGGGGATTTTGGCGGGACTGGATCTGTCAGACCCGATCTGGCTGGCCCCGTTTCGTTCACCTTCAGCGAAAACGTCATCGTCGATGTCAGTGGTTTGCAGATCGACAATTTGACCACGCCGACTGCTACGGTAGATTTGACCGGGTTGGAGTTGAGTTACGATCCGGTAACGTTCACGGCGACTTGGGATCTGTCAACGTTGATGACGCCGCTGACCGCAGGGTTCTACGATATCCGTCTGGACAGTGCATCGGTCGAAGCCGTCGATTCCGGATCGCTTCTGGACGGTGACGAAAATGGCACCGGTGGTGACAGCTATCGCCAAACCTATTACGTCGCAATCCCGGGCGATGCGAACCTTGATGGGCAGGTCACGCTGTCCATTCCCAACGTGTTCACGCGCGTCAACACCGGCGATGTGGCTATCGCCCGCAGTAACGTTGGCATGACCGGTGCGACCTGGCAGGATGGAGATTTTAACGGCGATGGCGAAGTCACATTATCTATTCCCAACGTGTTCACCAGGGTCAACACGGGAGACGTGGCGGTTGCCCGGGCCAATGTCAACATCGACGTTCGGCCATCCATATTGGCATCGTCTGCTGTCGCGGGTCGCGCTGCTGCGGTGCCGGAATGGTCAACGGTAGAGTCGTCAATGGCGAAACCGGATTTGTCACAACCGGTAGTCGCCCCATCGGTTGAAGCGATGGTAGTTGCTCGCGCTGTTCCCGTTGGCCCGGCAGCGCCGACAACCTCGGTAGTCTTGTCTGCGGCAGCTGTGCCAACGACTTCCGTTGCGGTTGCTCCGCCCATGTCTGTTTTTGAGACTAACATCGATTCAGTCGGTTTTGCGTTGCCAGAAACCGGATCACCCGAAATCGCATTGCCGATTGTTGGACATCAAATTGCCAGTGCGGCACGTGGTTCGGGACTCTGGTTCGGACCAACCGCGGCGTGGGGCAGCATGGGCTTGACGCCGATGGGGGGCCGGGCAGTCGTCGCCCCACCGACTCCGGTTGCATTGACAGAATTATTTACCATCAGCGCGGTGAACTCTGCCACGACTGGCGTTGAATTTACTCTTGAGAATGAGAGTCGAATGCAGCACGCCATTATCGCTGATGTGCCAACGAATTTGCTGGATGCGCTGTTCTCTGATGATGAGGAGATTCTGTTTGGGGTGCGGGATAAATTTGGTTAATAGGCGTTCGAAGGGGATATAATCGTGACAAAATATCTCTCATCACCATGGAAGCATCAAGATGAATCAATTCAGAGTGGGGTTGTACATTGTTCTTTTGTCATTGGCGAGCGCCGTTGAAAGCGATGTGCGTGCTGATCAGCCAAATGTGTTGTGGATTTTGACGGACGACCACCGCTACGATTCGATTCGCGCGTTTAACAAAATGCTGCACGGGCGTGAAATGAGTGCGTTGGGTTATGTGGAATCGCCCAACACTGATCGTCTGGCAAAGATGGGCACTACATTTGTCAACGCCTATTGCCAGGCTCAAGGTTGTGCACCGTCGCGCGCATCGATGCATTACGGCCGCTACCCGTTCCGGTCGGGAATCTACGAATTCGAGTACCACAACAACAACGCGGAACATTGCCGACCGACGCTTCCCGAAAGTATGGCCGAACTGGGGTACCAGACAACGCACTTTGGAAAGCTGGGGGTGCGTGTCAAAACCATCAAGGGCGGTGGTAAATGGGCAGCCCAGCATGCTGTCTACCAGCAGAGTTTTTATTTCAAGGATCTTGCCAAAGACGGGCTGTGCGGGTGGGGCAAAGGCTGGACCACGCAGATTAACGGTGTGAGGTTCGAAAAACCGTTTCAGAACCTTGAGTTCTTCGTCACACCCGAAGGCGAGTTCGAATATTGCTCGCTGGAGTTGGAGAAGATTATGCCCGAGTTTGCCGGATCCGCCGCAAGTGCGATGGAGAAGTATAGCCTGCTGCGACATTACGGCCCGAACAAGAGAAGGCATGTCGATCGCGGCATGATTTTGTCTGGCGTGAGTTCGCGCGAGGCGGGTAAAACGCGCGATGGTTATTACGCGTCGGTGTTCGTTGATTTTCTGAAGAATCCAAATCACAAGTTTAAGGTTGGTTCAAAAGAGTATGACGGTGTCGATACATCGAAGCCGCTGTTCTGTCATATTGGTTTCGATTTCCCTCACACACCTGTCTTACCACCGGCTGATTTTCGCAATCGCTTCCAACAGCACACTTACAAAGTACCTTCGTTGAACGACCGGGAAATGGAAACGATGCCCCGGCAACTGAAGCGCCAGGTTCGGCATGGATTTTCGGATCACTTTACC
>CALCJM010000171.1 GCA_937967505.1 uncultured Pirellulaceae bacterium
AACGGATTGCAATCCAGACACCCGCGTAGCATAACGCGATCGCGATCCACTGGTGAAAGGAGACGGGCTTCTTCAGATAGATCGCCGATATTAACAACACGATCGTGGGATACAAATATAGAATCACTCGTTCCAACGAGGCCGGGATGAACTCTAGGCCGGCAAAATCAAAATAGCTGGCCAAGTAATAGCCAACCACTCCCAAACCGATGACGTGTGGAAGATGTCCCGTAACCGGGGTGCGATTGGGATCGCGGCTGGACCTGCGGTGTAACCCAATTGCGATCACGACGTAGATCGGTAGGGCAAACAGCATTCGGAGCAACAGCAGAGAGATGGCATCAATTCCCAACGGCAACGCCAGTTTGACCATGACAGCTTTTGCCGAAAACATGACCGCCCCCAAAAGAACCAGCACCCCACCGATCAGACGATCGGTTGTGCTCATGAGGGACGCGTTTGTTACAGGTGCAGGGACGGGCTGGTTCACTGGATGGGAGGTTTTCAGAAGGTGACGGTTGTGCGACTGAGTTTTAACTGGCTATCGTGGAAGATGATATCGGGGAAGATGATTGAAGAAAAATGAAGGCTCGGGTTTGAGATCTTCGTTAGGCCCAATCGTTTGTGAAACGCGCTGCCCGGAAAAGCGATCGGATTTGCTCTCGATGGTCAGCAGTCTGTGTCCCGACAAATCATAACGCCGCTCCAACCATTGCACGACTCCCAGCTGCATGCGTGATTCGGGGTAGATCGGGGCGTCAAGCATTTCCAAGGAAATCCTGCCCAGATCAACTTTCACCGTCTCCAATCCAGCTGGAAATTCATGAAAGTCATCGGTGTTGAGAACCAGAAATGGCTGTAGAAAAGGGGCCATGCTCTGATCGTCCAGCGACTTGATCAGTTTCAGGGTACAGCGCCGGTTGTTGGGAGAGTACAATCCCCACGCTAGCCAGTGATCCCATTGGGGATAGACGGGCAATGCGACTACGGCAACGGTGAAGAGGATGGTCGTCGTGTAAGGGACCAATGTAACAGGCCTGTGAGCGCTGCCAGTTGTCGATGCTGACTTGTCATTCGTCGGCCAAAAAAGAACGGTTGTGATGATGGCAAAAAATACATTCCAAATCACAACGCCGGCGTGATGATCCATCCCCCAGGGACCAAGGATTGCAACCAGCCCCAGATGCAGTGCTACTGCGGCGATCACTGCTGGTACGCGCGTCGCCTGAAAAACCAGCAGCAGGCCCACCAGTAATTCTGCCAGCGGCAGCAATACCACCATCGAGGGGGTGATCGTTTCTGTAGCGACGGTCGCACCAAACAGTTCCGGGATTGCCGCGGCAAACTGCCGTCCCAGTCCATTTAGGAATTGATAGTCGAACTTGCTGATCGAAGACCAGAGGTAGATTGAGATTAACACCACGCGGCTGGCCGTGAGTGCGGCCCGTTTGTTTGGGCTGATCGCGACAATGACTGCGAAGATAAAGAACTGCCATGCCCACGGCTGTAAACGGTGCTGGTTGGTCAGAAACAGGACCAGCAATCCACCCGCCCACAACCAGCAGGCCATCTTATGTTTTGTCACAATCGCCGATGATTTATCAGCTGCGTTTGCACCAATCGGTGCCCCCACGATCGGGAGGCTGGCGACGACGCAGATCGCCAGTGCCATGTAGTCAATCCACCGTGTGCTACCCACAAACAGGCTCAATAGGGGGATTTGTGGAAATCGGTCCGTGCCAACCCACAACCGCCAGGTGCTGGCCATCAGGACCAAGCAGGCGATGGGCCAGACGCCATTGAAAATCAGGAAACGTCGGTCTTTCTGCGCGGCCCCGTGGTTTGTGTGATCAACCATGTAGTGCCAGATCAACAATCTCTTCGGCCGTCATTGCTTTTCCTGACGGAGGGTGGAAGATAAGCTCACCCGCGTCAGGATAAGGCACACTGCGTTCGAAGGTGGCGATCATCCCGTCGACATCCACCATGCAGCCGCTGGATGTCATGATTTGATGGACTAGGCGGATCAATGCCGCGCGGTCGAGGTGTTTCGGGGGATGTTTCGGGGATGGGGGCATGCCATTTTTCCGGGAATAGATTAAATGCCTTCATGTTAATCGATTTTTAATTTCCATAAAGAGACCAGTACAGGACACAGCCACAGATGATCTATCGAACTTTGGGGAAAACGGGAGCACAGGTATCCGTCGTCGGTGTCGGCACCTGGCAGTTTGGCGGTGAATGGGGTGTCGATTTTGACCAGGCGACCGTGGACGCTATTTTTCGCACGGCCAAAGATTGCGGGATCAACCTGATCGATACCGCCGAATGCTATGGCGATCATTTATCTGAATCGTTGATTGGCAAATCGATCGCAGAAGATCGGGACGACTGGTTTCTGGCAACGAAGTTCGGGCATCATTTCAACGGGAATTTTGAAAGGTCGGAACCCCGGACGGCGGCGGATGTGGTCAAGCAACTGGAGGACTCGTTGCGGGCGTTGAAAACAGATGTGATTGATCTCTATCAGTATCACTCTTGGGGCGACGATGAGATTTTTGCGGATGACGTTCAGGCGGTGCTGTTAAAAGCCAAAGACCAAGGGAAGGTTCGTTTTTTGGGGAACTCCGTGCGTGGCAAGGGAGATTCAACGGATCAGATTCGTAAAAGCAGCCAGCACGCGATGGATGCAATTCAGATCGTCTACAATCGATTACGACGCGAACCGGAAGATGTCGCGTTTGAGGTTTGCCAACAGCAGAACCTGGGTGTTCTGGCGCGGGTGCCGCTGGCTAGCGGATATTTGAGCGGTAAGTACAAACCTGGCCATCCGTTTGACGAAGGTGAGATGCGGGGCAAGTGGCACGAGGTCGAGCAGCGTGATGCGTGGCTGGCTGAAGTAGCCGTGATTCAAAAAGACGAAGTGCCCGCCGGAGTAAATATGGCTCAATGGGCCATCGCATGGTGCCTGAAACATCCGGCTGTCACCTGTGTCATTCCGGGCGTCAAAAGTGCGGACCAGGTTAGATCTAACGCTGCCGCCGTCGATCTGTTGGTGTAACGCCTCGCTGGCCGAAGGCGTTGAACGCGACAATCAAGGTGTCACCAACCAGACGGCGCGCAAAAAACAACGCGTGTCCAATTGTTTCCAATGACCACGCGTTGTTTTGGTTTTCAAGTCTGTCGCCGGGAATTACTTGTCCGCTGCGACTTCGGGATCGACATCCATCGGGTTCAGCCCAACTGTGTTCATCAACCATAGCAACGATGGTGATGCGATGAAGATCGAACTGTAGGTACCGACGATCACACCAATCACCAAGGTAAATGCGAAACTGTGAATCGCGTCACCACCAAAGCAGTACAGAATGAAGACTACGATAAACGTCGTTACCGAGGTCAACAGCGTACGGCTGAGTGTTTGCGAGATACTTGTGTTGATGATGTCGGCGGTGATTTCCTGACGCTTGCCACGGACCTCGCGGATACGGTCAAACACCACGATCGTATCGTTCAGCGAATAACCAATCACGGTCAGAATCGCAGCCACCACTTCCAGTGAAATCTTGAAATTGGTGATGCCCAAGAATCCCAGTCCGCCGGCCAGGTAATGCGTGACCGCAATCACCCCCAGAACAACCGCAACATCGTGGAGCAACGCGATCACCGCTGCCAGGCCAAAGGCCAAGTTCTGGAAACGGAACCAGACATAGCCGATGATCAACAGGAGGCCGACGATGGCAGCGGTTAAAGCCTGAGTCTGCATGTTTTTAGCGATTTGTCCGCCGACCTTACTGGCCATCGGAAAGTAAGGTTGCGCGTTAAACTCTTTGGACCACTCAGCCAGAATATCGTCCGCGTTTTCAGGAGCGATCTTTTCCATTTCAACCGTCCAGGTTTTTGAAACTGTACCGGCGGAAGACTCACCCGGATCGGTGTCCGGAGAACTAACGCTCAGCTCGTTTTCTGCAACCTCGAGATCCACCGCAACTGCCGCTTGCAGGATTAACTCGCGAAGGGTTTTACCGGTGATGGGCTGCCCAAATGACAGTTTACGAGTGATTTTTTCTGCCAGAACTTTCGGGGCCTGCTCGGCTCCTGCGAAATCACCGGATTCGTCGGCCGCCGCATTCTCCAGATCGGTATCCGTTTCTTCTGGCGATTCAGCCGCTTCATCATTCGCAGCCGCTTCAGTGTCGGCGGCCGCTTCGTCGGCATCGTCCTGAAGGATCATGTTGGGCGACAGCAGGTTAATTGCCGATGCGGTAACCGCATTCCACGAGGGAGCTTCGTACGGAAGCGCGCGGCTGGCCGTTTGCAACTTGGTTTTGGTGTCACGGGCCGATGATTGCGGTGAGGCCGCTTCAATTGTGGCATTGTGCATCTCCAGTTTGTCACCGAAGACCCGTGTCATGACCTCGTTCAACTGGTCCCAGCGTTCCTCTTCCGGGCCGCCTTCCCAAGCCGGCAGATTACTATCGACCTTGAAAACGCGATCTGCCATCTCGGAGGCGGTTCCTGGACCACTGAAACCCGATACAGAGAATTCAACTTTTTCTTGTTTGACGATGATGTCTTCTGCATTCAGCTGTTCTCGGAGATCATCAATTTTCTGTGGCTCCCTGAACACCATGCGGATTGTCGAACCGCCACGCAGGTCGTGGTCAAGGATCTTTGATCCGAGCGTGAACATGCTGAGGATACCGATACCAATTGCGGCTGCCGACAAAATACCGGTCAAGTTGATTTTGCTGATGAAGTCGAACTTTGCTTTTTCCAAAATGCGACGCATATTCAGTTGTTTCAACCAACCGCGTCTTTCCGCGACATCAAACATCAAACGCGAGCAATAGATCGCGGTGTACATCGACATCAAAATACCCAGAATCAGCGTGACTGCGAATCCTTTGATTTGTTCGGTTCCAATCGCGTACAACGCCAACGCCGTAAACAGGGTGGTGATGTTCGCATCCAGGATGGTGACGGTCGCTTTGTCGAAACCGTTGCGGATCGCCATTCGCAGGGCTGCACCACGGTCGAGTTCTTCGCGGATACGTTCAAAGATCAGCACGTTGGCGTCTACCGACATACCGACGGTCAATACCAGACCGGCCAGTCCCGTCAGCGTCAACGGTTGCTGGATGAACATAATCAATGCCAGAATCAGGCACAGGTTCAACAACAGGCTGATTGTGGCGATCACTCCGGCGAAGCGGTAGTAAATGCACATGAAAACCAGCACCAACACCAGAGAAGCACCGATTGCCCAGATACCTTTGGTCCGCAGTTCGTTGCCTAGGGTTGATTCGACAAAGTTGCGACTGATGGGGTTTTTATTCAGTGCAACGTCCAGTTTTCCACTTTCTAGGTTGCGTTTGAGTTCGTTGACCTCGCCTTGGGTGAAGCTGCCCGCGATTTCACCTTGAGCGCGAATCGTGCTGTTGATCGTCGGAGCAGAACTCAGTTTGCCGTCAAGGACGATTCCCAATTCCTTCTTGCGGGGACCGTCTTCGGTGTTCAAGCGGGTCAGTAATCCGAGACGCGACATGCCTTCGCTGGTGGTACTGAACCCGAGTGCCGGGCGTCCCTTGTCATCAAATTGGGCCCGGATTGACGAGAGGTGTTTTCCCTGAACATCTTGATTCTCATCCGGGTAGATCATCAAGATTTCCGGAACCTGAATACTGTTGTTCTGGCACCATTGCGCGAATTCCAGTCCCAACGCATCTCCGTCCTGGTACTGCAGGTTAAACGGGATGATCTGACCGGTGGCTTTGTTGCGGATCAGATGGCCGGCACTCGGGGCAAACTTATAGGGCATCGTTTTGGGCAGGCCCGCTGCGATATCTTCAGCGGTCGGAACAATCTTCGCGATCCCTACCCAAACCCCAATCTTATTGCCGCCCGGATCGGTGACGTACTTGGCGCGTCGCTCACGAAAATCCTTTTTTTCCGAGGCATCTGTGGCCGCTTTGATTACGCCGGTGTGGTCGTTGAATTCATAATTGGCACAGATGCGGAATTCCAGTTTGCCCGTTTTTACGATCGAATCCCAGATGCCTTCGGCCTCTTCCAGAGAAACCGAGGGAATGGTGACTTCAATTTTGTCATCACCTAGGGCGCGAATCATGATCTCTTTGGTGCCCGAAGGGTTCACACGCTTGATCAGAATTGGAATGATATCCTGAGCCTTCGGTGGCAGATAGTTTGGATCGTCGTTGTCGATTTCTTCCAAGTTCAACGATCCAATCATGTTGATGCCGCCTCGCAAATCGACCCCAAATTTTGGTGGCCAACCGGTGGCGATCATCAGTGCGGCGACCAACAGCGGGATAAATATCCACGCTAGGCGCTGGCGATAGTCGTTGACATTCAGACCATTACTGATCACGTGGGCAAGTCCGAAACCCAAAGCGATGGCGGCGATCAGCAAAATCGAAAGGACGGATCCTGACAAACCTGAAGCAGAACCTTCTGCCAACAGAGTTCCGGACAAAAACGAATCAAACATCAGATTGATTCCTGGATGGATTAAATGGTGAAACGGATGAGCGCAACAAAAATGCAAAAGTGCTCATTAATTTAGCGTGATTCGGGGCTCTGACGGGCAGTCCAGCTGGATTCGATTACTTTTTTGCCGGAGAGGATCCCGATTTTTGGTCATCGTCGGTGATAACACGAGCGATAGAAGCGGTGCGAACCTGAACTTTGGTATTGTTTGATTCGTCAATCCTGATCGTGGTGAATTCGGATTGCTCGGGTGAGCTAACCACGGTTCCCAAGATGCCGCCGACCGTTAGTACCCGGTCGTTCTTTTTCAGATTGGTGACGTTGCCTGTGGCTTTGGCCTGGTCCTGCTGTTGAGGGCGAAGAAGGATAAAGTACAGTGCCATAATCGCCACCATCATCGGTAGCATGTACTGAAAGTCGTCAAAGAATCCGCCTGGAGCCTCTTCGGCAACCTCTCCGGTCGCTTCGGCAGCGCCCGATGAAGAGGTTGTCGTCTGAGTCTGTACGAGGATCAACCAACAAACAGAAATAAAATAGCCCATATATATCGCATTCTCGCCCGCGCAGCCGGATTGACATTGTCTTGATTCTATCGAGCGCGTTTGAACCAACTCTCATAGATATTATGAAAGCACTTTGATGCCCAAAAACAAGCCGATAGTGTAGATTCCGCCCTTGGTCCTGCCAAGGCCAATGAAATCGCGAATTAGCGAGAATGTCGAAACGTCCGAAGGCAAATGTAACCCAGACCAACCGCAGCTCCAACGTGGCTACGCTCGCCAGAGCGTGGATGGGGGTGGGGTAAGACTTTACCCGGGGGCAGACCTCCAGCCGGAGGCCAGCTTTTTCCCTTGTGCTCCACCGTCTGGCGACGGTAGCCACGTTTTTTTAAGGCCATTGCAAAGCAACCGCAGCTCCAACGTGGCTACGCTCGCCAGAGCGTGGATGGGGTTGGGGTAAGACTTTACCCGGGTGCAGACTCTCAACCGGAGGCCAGCTTTTTCCCTTGTGCTCCACCGTCTGGCGACGGTAGCCACGTTT
>CALCJM010000172.1 GCA_937967505.1 uncultured Pirellulaceae bacterium
TGCAACACATCATCAATATCAATATTTGACCTTTCAAGAATTAACTCGGCCGAATTCGTTCACGCTCCAGCATGTCGATGGTTCGCAGGCAGCGTTCCACCGCTGGCGAAGGGTGTCACTTGCGCTCCACCGTCTGGCGACGGTAGCTACGTTGGTCGCTGCGTTTTGTGCAGTGCGTCGTGGATATCTAGGTTTGACCTTTTAGAAATTACTCGAAATCCAGTGGTGTTGCGGTTTCCGCGCGGGGCGGTTCCAGCAATGGTTGCAGCAATCCGGATCGAGGTTCGTCCCTCTTCTGTGCTTCCTGCTCCGACGGTCCAGCCGGTTCAATTGCAGTCTCTGTCTCCGTGGAAGATGCCGTTGCCTCATCGAGAACCGAGACGCCTCGTGAGGCTTGCGGAGCATCCTCCGCCGGATAGATTCTGTCGCAGAAATCACACTCGTCGTCGATGCCAAAGACGACCGCCGCACGGATGCCAACCGAGCTATCAAATGAGCCGGGATCAATCCATTGCCCCGCTGGATCCAACTGCATCGTCCCCATGTCAAAATCCAAGCTCCGGCGAAGCACCTCGTATTGCACCCAAGATTGCACGTACTGGTTTTGCACAGCGTTCAGACCGTTGATGGCTTGAGAGAGGTCACGCGCGGTCGTTTGGCCAAATGAATTCTGGGCCCCGAATCGTGGAGGCGCTTCCAGACGGAAACGCGAAAGCTCCACCGCATCGATATTGACCTGAATGCTCTGGCGGTTCAGTTCAAACAGCACCTTGTTCCGGTCAATATTGCGAATAATCAACCGCAGATTACGGCTGACATCGTCCTCAAACTGATAGAACGCTCGTCGCTCCTGTTGATAGGTGATCAACGCCTCGCGATACTCGTTGCGTTCGAACTGCCTTACGATTGGTGCATCAAACCGCAATCCGGCTCGCAATTGTCCCGTTTCGTATCGAAACGAGAACGGGTTGTCGCTGGCGGTCCCAATGTCTCCCTCGAATACCAGATCCACCTGTGACTCCAGTTGATCGGCGACAAATTCGATCTGCCGCCAACGGTCTACCAAGCCAGCCCTCGCGTTCATCCAGTCACGGCGAAAACAACGGGCGATCTCAAATGCGTGATCCGAGTCGATTTCGACCGTCTCGATCTCGATCGCGTTGGATCGCGCTTCTGACTGAATCAATGCCAGCTCCAGAATCGTGCCATCGAGTTCGGTCAGCAGATCTGGTGTCCGTCGTCGAAACGTCGATTTGACAAGATTGGCCACTTCCGTGCTGTCCAGATCAGCAGATTCTTCTTCCAGAGATTCCAGTTGACGCTGCAACTGATCCAGCCCCGTTGTAATCCGCGACAAACGCCGTCCAACCGAACGTTTGTCATCAGGGTTGTCCAGATAACGGGCCAGTGTCTGTGCCTGTGGGATCGATTCAGCGCTGAACACCTCCGGCTCAACCTCCGAAGGGAGCTTTCCGCTGGCGATATCGCGACGCAGTTTTTTCAGATACGCCAGCCGTGCCGGTCGCAATGTGTCCAGTTTTTCAATGTCGCCTTTCACCGCGCTGACATCTTCCTGTTGAACCATTTTCGCCATGGCAACGGATTGCCGAATCAGTGGCTCGAGTTCCAACGCGCGATCAACAATCAGTTTTTTAAACCGGGAATTGAACTGTTCGTCCGACACCGCATCATTGGCAGTGGCATCATCGCCTGTCGTATCATCATCCTCCCCGGCGGCTAGCCGCGCGTCCCATTTCTTGTCCAATTCAACCAGTTCGTCGATGATTTCGCCAACCTCAATACGTAATTTGCTGATGTCCGACAGCCTGACGCTGATGGAGTCGCCGATGATTTTGAAGCGGTCCAGCAGCGGATCCTCAATCACCACATTCAGATACGGCGGCAGGCCCAGTGACTGTTTGAACTGATCAAGGTCCGTTTGAAAATTGACTTTCGCGTTCAACAGGTTCTGCTGTTGCTGAAAAACGGTTGCTTCGAATTGCCGTACCTGCAACCGGTCGATGCGATCTTCGTCGTAAAATGTGCGAAACTGTTCCAGTACACCTTCGAGCAGTCGCAGATTAAATTCGAGGTTACGAATTTGCTGTTGCTGTTGTAGCAAACCGAAGTAACCGCCGGCCTGCAGGCTTGCTCCCGCAGCCAAAGCGGGAAAATTCCCCAGACGGTTGGGGCCCGCTCCGGGATTTCTTCCGGTGGCGATTTGCAAATAGAACCCGCGCCGGAAACGTTCGAACTGCCTGATGTTGGCCAGCAGTGTACGTTCGGACTGGGTCAGCGATTCCATGATTCGCTCGCGCCCCGCACCGCGCAACAGCGGCTGGATGATTGAAAAATCGAACAGCCCGCTGGCAGATTGCGTGTTGTTGCCGGCCAGATTCCACATCAGCGTATTGGCCAGCCCCGCCGTGAAGGTCGCTCCCGTGATGCCCAGTCGCTGGAAATCAATGCCGCCGCTGTTGACACCCAGCGCACCGGAAAGGTTGGTCGCCGACCTGCCGCCGGGATTGCGAAACCGACCGGAAGTGGAAATAAACTTGTTAAACCCCGCAAACAGTTGCGTGTCAAATCCGAAGCGCTGAAGGCTGACATCAAGCGCTGACAGATACAGCGTTTCGCGTTGCTGCTGGAACTGTGGGGAATGCAACAGGGCCAGTTCGCAAGCGCGTTCCAGCGACAGAATCGACCGCCCCCTTCTATCGACGGGCAAATAGGCCAACCATCGTGGGTTTTCAACCACATCGGTGTCGCCGTTGGCATGCCAGTGGGGAAATCCCGATCGTCCATCAACGCGATGCATCAGTTGGTGGGACGTGGGATCATCGGGCGGCAGCGGCGCGTGATCCTCGGAAAACGGATTGAACATGCGCGACTGCGGATCGATATCCACGCGTCCATCAGCCGACGCCCAACGCGCATCGATAGCCTTCTCCAACACCAAACGGTTGGCTTCGGCGTCGGCCTGGCGGCGATAAAAGCTGCGATGGCAACCGGCGATCATCACACATTGGACGACCACCAGCACCGCCAATATCCATTGGCAGCAACTGCGGTATTTTTGGGTCACACCTTCTCCTTGGGCTGTCGCGCGTGCGGGATTGGCGCGACAACGGAGCCTGCGTTCACGGGGCAAATCGTTGCCATTGTGAAGATAAACGGGTTACTCCGCAGAATCCGGTATTTCCAGTTTTCGGGATCGTAGCGGATGTAACTTGAAGGTTTGTCCTTATTAGATCGATCACTCCCCAAAAAAAGACAATCTCAAAGGCAATGTCCCGATCGGGCCGATAGCAAGACGAGGCGGATAAACGGCCCAATTTATCGTCAAAGTTGACTAAAATCCGCATGTGATCCGGTTAGAATCCGCATCGCGAATGTATTATTGGATGGCTGCGATTGGTCGGAGAGGTCTTCGACATACTTCGAGTCGTCTTGGAGCCCCCGGGCAGGTACGGGGCATCACTCCGTACCCCGGACTGCACAGCACCTGCTTGCACTAACTTGTTTGCAGCGATACTTGCTTGCACTAAATCAAAACCAACATCAGACCGGTATCGGCATATGATTTTGTACATTATCTTTGGATTGATCTTTCTGGCGCTGATCGTGATTGCGATCCTGTCCTCGAAAGAACTGCATTGGGTCAATTCACTGATTCTGATTTTTCTATTCCTGTCTACTGCTGCGGCATCGATGGGCATGGCCGGTGTTTTGCACAAGCGTACCAAAGCGGTTACCAAGCTGAACAAGATTGAGCAACAGCTGGAAAAAACCCGGGACGACTACAACAAAGCAGTTTTTGGAGATGCCGACGCCATTGGTTTTGGGAAGAAATCCCTGCGTGCTCTGAGCGCCCAACTGGACCTGTTGCAGGTCGGTCGTGGTCGTGTGTGGAACGGTGGCAAGGTAGTCTCTGGCGACGGGGCGTGGACTTACACCTTTGCCGATGCTGTTCCCGAAGGTGGTGAGAATCAGCTGTCCACACTCGAAGAGATCGAGGTCCACGTGTTCAGCGAACAGGCGCGTACCTTCAAAACTTCCGCCGGCGACGCGCAAGTTGTGATTCCGGTCAATTACGTTGGCAAGTTCCGAATTACCGAAGCCACGCGCGAGGCGTTTCAGCTGGAACCGGTTCGTATTGTCAATCCCGAAGAAGCTGCTCAACCGACAGCGACCTGGAGTGTGTTTGAGAAAATGCCGCTGGACCGCCGCGGATCCTTCAAAGACGCCCTTGCCGCAATCAACCCGGACTTCAACGTCAACGAGATGGCGATCGGCGACTTCCGTCGCATTCTGGAAACGCAATTCCTGCCAGCCGACAACTTTCCGTTCGACGCTGACTCAATCGAGTATGAAAAACTGATCGATCGATACGCTTTTGATGGACGCTCATTGGGACAGATTGAAAAATGGGTGGAAAGCCAGATCAACAGTGGCAATCGCAAGTCGGGCGCTTTTCAACCGCGCCCCGAAGAGGTCCACATCAAGTACCGCTTCAACAAAGAGTCTGGCGAATACACTGTCGATGCCGATGGAAATCTGGACACTGACGGAGCGTTCACGCCGCTGGGGCTGGCGATCGCACGCAATCTGCACGTGGGATCCAAAGTCAAATTCAAGGAGAATGAAGAAGTCATTATCGATTCACTGACGGCTGCCGGTTACGACCGTGACGGCACGCAGATCGAACCGTTTTCCAGTTCGGCCGACGTGACCGAGATCGACCGCCTGTACATCCGCAAGAACCGCGATTTCCCCTACTTGTTTGCCCGTCTGGCCGACCGTGGCCTGCAGCGACGTGAAAACGTGGTGGATCGCAAACAGGACAACAACCTGTACGATACGGCCATCTCAAAAAACCTGGCCCAGCAAATTCAGGAACGCACACGAATCCAGAGCGCCTTGGAATTCGACAACCGAAACCTTGAAAGTGACCGCGATACGATTATTGCGATGGAAACCCGTCGTCAGCAGGAAGTCGAAGCAATGCAGGAGAAGATCGAACAACTGGAGGCACGGCAAGAAGCCTTGCGCAACCGACTTGGCGTGATCAGCCGTAAAACCTTGCTTGGCTCCGGTACGACTCCGGTCAGCGCAGGAACCTCCGAAACGGTTTCTCAGCCTGTCAATATTGGACCATCCGCAAACATCAGCCAGCCCTCGACAGCGACAACGATCGATACCCTGAGTGTCCCGTCAGGCATCATCACCAATACCACCGAGCGTTCCTTGCCGCCGATCGTGCGCCCTGCCGAGGTGTCGCGCGAGGGGATCGTTTTGCCGCAGGGCGTTCCCACCACGGTGATCGATCAAGATATTGAGTTCGAGACATTTGAATCAAACTAGCCACCCCGCAACCCGGCGAATCTCGCCAGAACGTGGACAGCACTCTCTAAAGCGGCCCACCCTCCAGTGGCGCGGCCCACCCTCCAGTGGCGTCCGTTCCGGAAAATATGACGGAGAATTTCTTTTTTCCGATCCATACTGGTAGAATTCCCGCAACGGTCGGCGACGGTCGATAGTAAATCTTGCGGCGATCACTTTTCCATCGCCAATTCCCTGACACCGGAAACCAATCGACATGGGTTTTGAGGATCGAGACTATTCCAGAAACACTGCACCCGGCGGCGGGCTGGCCCGGTATTCGATGATTACGATCTTGATCGCAATCAACGTGATTGTGTTTGTGGCTGATTCCTTCACCGCCAAAGACGTTGTCCAGACGCCTGACGGCGCAATTTTTGTGTTGGGGCACTGGCTGACCAAACAACTGGCGCTCGGTACCGAATACTGGTTTCTGCCCTGGACATGGCTGACGCACGGATTTGCCCATGCTTCGATCGACACAAAAATTGGCATTTGGCACATTGCCGGCAACATGCTGACACTGTTTTTTCTAGGGCGTCCGATCGAACAACGGCTGGGTCGTTGGGAGTTTTTGAAATTCTATCTACTGGCGATTCTGGCCGGTGGTGCCGGATTCTTTCTGGTGAAACTGTTAACGGGCTGGCCAGCATCGTCGGTACTGGGAGCATCGGGAGCCGTGTCCGCTGTCGTGGCCCTGTTCATTTTTTACTACCCCCGACAGACGTTGTTGATTTGGGGAGTGCTGCCAATTCCGGCGTGGCTGTTGGGGATTATTATGCTGCTGATGAACCTGCAATATGCCCTCGATCCTGCCAGCAATATTTCCTGGGAGGCACACATTGCCGGTGCCGCCTTTGGCGCGGCCTATTTCTGGCTTGGGTGGAATTTCTCGCAACTACGTTTGCCGCAGCGCGTCGCCAATCTCATGTCCGGCGCGCCAGCATTACGAGTCCACCATCCGGACTCCGCAGGGCCCGATGAAAGGCTAAGCCAGCAAGCCGACGCGATCCTCGAAAAGATCAACACGCACGGAGAGGCAAGCCTGACATCGCGCGAGCGTAAGTTGCTCAAAAGGTACAGCGAAATGGTGCGCCAACAGCGACAGCAATAACCAATCCGGGCCTTTCTCCACCGACGCCATCGCCGTGCGGGATGCTAGGAGGCGCTAATTGGCCTCCCTAGAGTTTGAGTTCCATGTATTGACCCGCTATACTAATTAAGTCTCTCTTCCCCAGCCCTGCGGTATTTTGCTTTGGATGCTAAAAACGTAACAACCGAATTGCTCAGCAAGGCGATTTGCCCCAATTGCTGGACCGAGTTCGCAGTTGAAGATGTCAAATGGATTTCCGCACACGAAGATCTGCTGGGAGATTATCGGGCAGGTCCGGATTCCAACCAGCGTTTTCGGCCCACACGATTCGATGTGCACGGCAACGCCGTTGATGTCAAAGGACTAAGCTGCCAGGACCTGAGCTGCCCCAACTGCCATCTGAAGATTCCCCGATCCGTGTTGGTCTTCCGGTCGTTCTTCGTATCGATCGCCGGCACACCGTCATGTGGCAAGTCGTTTTACCTGGCGGCGATGGTCTGGAAGATGCGACAATCGTTTCCCAAAATGTTCAAACTGCTGGTATCCGACTCTGATGGGGAATGCAATAAAATCCTTAACAGCTACGAAGACCAGCTGTTCTTTTCATCGGACAAATCCGGTTTGGTGAAACTGGCCAAAACCGATGTCACCGGCGACTGGTATTCGGTCGTTCAATATGCCGACCAGGCGGTGACCTACCCCAAGCCATTCTATTTTGACATGCGACCGGCTGAAGACCATTTCAACGCCGATCAAACCCGTAAACTTTCCCGGCTGTTGTGCGTCTATGACAATGCGGGCGAATCGTTCCTGCCTGGAGCCGATACGGTGGCCAATCCCGTGACGCGTCACCTAGGAATTGCCCAAGCGTGGCTGTTCTGTTTTGACCCGACTCAGGATCCACGTTTCCGACGCGCACTCTCCGGCAAAAGTGACGACCACCAGGTCAACGACAGTCCCGTCACCGCACGACAGGAATCGGTACTCAACGAGATGATCAACCGGATCCGCAAGCACAGCGATCTGGGCCTGAAAGACAAAACCAATCGCCCGCTGATCATTGTCTGTACAAAATTCGACGCCTGGGAAAAGCTCTTTGGCGAACTGCCATCGCCGTGGGTTCAGTCTCCCAAATCCGGCTGTCACGTGCTGAACATGGATCAGATCGAACTGGTGTCGGACAAACTGAAAGAGATTCTGAACCAGTTGTGTCCGGAACTGGTTTCGGCGTCTCAATCCATCTCGGATTTGGTCTACTTCGTCCCGGTCAGTGCCACGGGCGATTCCCCTGTCAAAGATCCACGTTCGGGCGACTACCGGGTACGCGCTGACTTTATTGAACCGCTATGGTGCGAGGTGCCTGTCCTGCTGGCGATGGCTCACCGGGCCCCGAAATTGGTCAAGGCCGCCCGCACCAATGACACCGGAGCCGGCACCAAACCACGGGCGCGCTAACCAACTACTCCGATCATCAACCTGGAACAGGCAGTCGTGGAAGAGCTAATTTTTACATCCTCATCGCGTGGACTTCAGGTCGGAAAAAGCGGTTTCTGTACCGTGGCAGCAACCGCCGGCATGACGCCCGGACTGATCCGGATGCTCGAAAGCCTCAGCGGATACCGGCACCTGTTCCCCCCCGGTACGCCCGAGGCGGCTAGGAATCCGGTCGCCTATTCATACGTCAAAGCCAAAGTCGGAAATGATTTTCGCTACGTCCTGTCGCGCGTCAAAGACTGCGGTGTAGACTATTCGGGGCGCTCCAATAAAATCGCCCACCACCTTTCCCTGCCAGGCAACATGCACGCCAGCAGCCCGACCCGCACGCTGCTGGAAAAGAAATTCTTTGTCGATCAGTGGGATCAACCTGCTCAAAACCTCCCTCCCCGAACTCTACCCGGCAAGTACTCCAAACCCTTGCCGTGCAGCGTCTGGCAAAAGGTCACCGGTGATGCGGGATGGGCAGGCGAACTGGTTGAGTCCTGCCAGATGAACAAGATTGTCTATCTGGTTGTCAAACCCTCGACTCCCGTCATCGGCATGATCCATCAGGCGCTGTCCCTGTTACCGGCCAGCCAGCAGTGGCAGTACACCTTCTGCACTTTTTATCGTCAGATGCCGCCCAACGTGGAATGCCAGATTCGCTGCGTCATGGAAAAATCCCCCGAAATCGAACTGACACGACAGTCTTCCAACAATGTATTGATTGACCTGACCAAACCGCTCGGAAAATCGCTCAGCTGCTGGGCCGAAAATGCCCGCCATGGAACCTTGATTGAAGGCCAGCGACCGGTGGTTGAATCGTTGCCAACTGCCGCCGCACTTGCCCGCCAGAAGATGGCCCGTCAGGCACTTCCCAGCGCGATGCCGGACCTGCGATCTCCTACAAAAAAAGGCCCACCGGGTCTGCAAAATCGAAAGCCCCCCCCCGAAGAAGAATTGGATGTTCTGGAAATCGAACCAACCCCGCTGTGGAAGCGTGCCTTGGTCGCATCGGCGGTAGCGCTGGTGCTGGCCGGTATCACCAGCGTGGTGGTGTACCCCGACATGTACAAGGGGCTGTTTTCAGGAAAATTTTTCAGCTTCAATTCTGGCCCGCGCGTCAGCCAGTTTGCCAGCGAACGCCCTAAAAATGCTCCCGCTCCCAAACCCAAAATCGATCCGGAAACACAACCTGCCAACGAAAATCGCGCCGATGATCCGGCACTAACTCCCGTTGCCCCCCTGGCGGGCCCCAATCCTGACACTGCCAACGGTACCGCTATCGCCAATGCGCCGGCTACCGATTCACCGCCGTCGCAGACGGGCGTTGCCGACATTGCCGATTCTGTCCCGGTTGATGATGAAACGGCCTCCAACGAAAGCCGGACGGCGGAAACGCCTGCCCGAACAGGTTCACGCAGAAATGAAAACAACGGGGCTAAACTGGTCGCACCGGCACTTCCGCGTTCAATGCGACCACCATCGCAGGGCCGCACACGAAAATCTCGCCGACTTCAACAGGAGTTACCCGGGCAAAAAAGTGTTACGACAACCACCCGGACCACTTCCGACGCACCTACAGGTGCACCAACGGGGCCGCTTGTGACCGGTCGGGACCCGGTTCCCCGCACACCACTTACGACGCAACCACCGCCACCAAAGCAAACATTAATCCGCCTTGAGTCGCTGGAAGCAGTCTCGTTTTCACCCAATTGGGATTTGATTGAATCCACCCGTGCATCGATACCGGTGATTGTCGCCCGGCACCCACAGCAAACCGAAATGGGGATTAGGCTGGAGATACAGGATTCTCAATCGGTCAGCGATACCGCACCGAGCGTAAGCAGCCGGCAAATCACGCCCCGGCAATGGGAAGTCGCAGTCTCCGGACGACCGGTGGGGCAGTTCAATCTGGTCGATAGTGATTTGGGAAGCCAACTTGAATTTCGGTGTGCGACCGATGCGGCTGGTAAGGTCGAAGCACTGGCCGATGACCTGGAGGCGATCAATCACGTTCAACTTCGACTCGAATACGCAGACAAAATGGCAACCGTATTTCCTCTCGATATCAGATTTGTGCGAGGACACATCGGGCTGGATAACAAGCGTCGCAACAACGATGTCATGTTTGAGCCCGATGCGTTCGATTTAAAGGCACTGCTGGCGGACGATTCGCTGGATCTGGTCTACGATGTCCACAGCTTCAGTGGTGGCGATTCGGCAGGCCGGACCACCGATCGACCGGCCATGCAAATGGAAACCATTTCCGGGCGAAGTCGCCAGCAGACGCGCCGCCAGTCGCGCGATGGAGATTCGGTGGAACAGGAAACGGTCACCACACGGATTGAGTTCCCGCTGGATTTGGGCAAAACCGCATTTGACAAATTCTCGACCGATCAGGAGATCAAGCTTTCCGACCTCAACGCGCGTTTAACGCTGGAAATCTACAAACCCCTCAATAAACCATTGCGTTATCGCTGGGCCGGCTTTATTGTCGATGCCCCCGGTTTCCCCGGCGTCGAACTTCAGTCCTGGAGATTCAGCAACCACCCCATCAGTGTGATTCGGCGCGACTACGCCAAGCGGAAATCGGCCTTAAGGGCATCGGGCACTTCCCCCACCCCGTCGCGCCCCCGTCAATCGCGCAGCGGCAGCCCGGATGACAACGGCGCGGAGCAATTGCTGGAGATCGTCAAAGCCGAGATTGAATTTCTTGATGATGCTTATAAAAGGACGGCCAAGACAACACGCATCGACGAAATCATGCCCGGACGCGTGCCGCATCCGGTCGAAATTCATGCTGATGGTATGTTGATGCTGATGTATATTGACATGGGCGACGTGGGCAAACAGTGGTCGATCGCCGACATGAAACAAGCCTATCATGGCAGCCCAATTGAATAAAACCGGCCCGTCCAAAACCATTCCCAAAACAGTGACACGCTTTTCAGGTTCCATTGATGTATTTGAATTTGGTTCGAGAGATTAAAACGGCAATCACCAACAGTGAGAGCCTACCGGCAGAATTTCTGGTCGAACTGGCCAATGAATACAGTCGGTCCTGCGACACGGTCAATGAAAAACTGCTGGATGTCAGCAACCTGTTGAAGATCGGTTGCCGCGACGAAGCGGTCCAGGTTGCCGAACACCCGCGCAGCGTGCTGGAGTCGGTACGGGAGTTGAATTTCGGCGGCCGCAAGGACTGGCTGGCTGTACTGTCTGATAAAAAAATGGAGCTTCCACCAAGGCTTGATTTTCACTCTGCCGTAATGCTCGAACAGGCCTATGAGAAACTGGATGAACTGGCCCCACTGTTGAAAAAGAACCGCTTGCTGGCGCTGGCCCAGGCACCACTGGAATCAAGAATTCTGATTCTGAAGAAACTGGCAGAAAAGGATTCTGAAAATCAGGTCTGGAAACAGGACCTAGTCAATCTCCAGGAGGCCCGCCTGCGCAACATGGGAGATGAATACCGCGTGGCGGTCAAGCGACAGGACGCGGAAAAACTTGGCGAACTGATGGAAGAAATTCAGGGCCAATGGGATGTCGAAGTCCCTCCGGCACTGGTCAAAGACATTCGCGAGGCGTTGAACTCCATAGGCATGGAAAGCCATCTGGAAAAGATGGGCGTTGTCGCCAAACAACTCAACCAGGCACTGGTCGAAACCAACGCCAACAACGGGCGCAAACTGCGGCAGCGTTGGGTGGACCTCAACCGGGTTGCCAATCTTGACGGGCGCGACCCGATGGTCAGATCAATCCAAGAACCACTTCGGTGGCTGGAAGAACTGGACCAGGAACACATCGCCGACAGAAACTATGCGCAGGCGATCGCCGATCTGGAACAATCGATCGCCATCGGTATTCCCGTCGAAGACCTCGATAAACGAGTCGCTCAGGTTGAGAATTTTGACCGCGCAGGATCAAACGACCTGCTGAAAAAGGCCAAAGCCTATCGGAAATCAGTCATCAGGGAGCAGCGGAAACAGTCGCAGGTGATGCGCTATTCTCTGGTTGGTGCCGCCGTCGCCACGGTCGCGGTGATTGGGTGGTTCCTGCTCTCACAAAGCCGTAGCGGCCAAGTGATTGATGCCCAAGAAGAATTGCGGGTGGCGATTCAGCAGAAACAATACAGCGCAGGCGTGGCACTGTTTGACGCATTGCCTGACTATATCAAGGAAGACCCGGAAGTTGTCGGGCTGCACGGTCAACTGATTCAGTTCCAGCAAGCCGAGGTCTCCCGCAAGGGTGGACTGAAGAAACTGCTGACCGAATTTAACCTGGATGGAAAGCTTGACCGTTCGCTGGACGACCAACTGGCCGCTGGCCGCAAGATGTCAAAATCACGTAAGGAAACCGAACAGCTAAACCAGTTGAAAGAACAACTGGACCAGCGCAGGCTGGAAAAACAAAAGGCCCGCAGTGCCAAATTCATCAGCCAGCTGGAACCGATGAAAACAGAATTGGAAAGCATGCTGGCGAAGGTTGAAGAAGGCTCGGCAACACCATCGGCGTTGAACCCGGTGGCGGACAAAATTCGCGTGTTTTTGAAACAGGCGATCGTCGAAACCGAAGGCCTGCCGGGAATCTCGTCACTGGCCAAAGCGCAGGCCGACCGCTTGCTGGATTCCGCGACCGGAACGATGGAACGTGAGCAGATGAGTAAACAGTCGGGGGTCGCGCTGAACGATCTGACCAAACGGGTAAATCGCATCAATCAACTGGACGAATCGTTACAGAAATTTGCCAGCCGGTTCCCCCAAGATCCTAATGCCCGGGATTTTGAGGCAACCGCCCGGGAAGGCCAGCATTTCAGTGGTATCCGACTGTGGCAGGATGTGGCAGAGACCGTTCAGCAGTATCCTGTTGAAACGCTGTCCAAAGACCAATTGGTGGATTTGGAGGATGACATCAATGACGCGCTTGAGCAAACCGACATCTCGAACTGGCGGGATTCGGTAGAAATGCTCCGCGCGTATCTGACCCAGGTTCTTGCCGACGACGACACGATTGAATCGGAGAAAAAATCATTGCAATCCTATTTTAATCAAACCAGCCATCGAGAGATCTCGGTGCTGGAACGCGCTGGCAAAAAATACTACCTGGCATCGGACTACGACCCGGCCAGACGCAAGTTCAGCTATTTTGTACGCGGGATCAACCAGCGCGAACGGAAATACAAGAACGGTGATATTGGCGGCCTGGCAGGCCACTGCAAGATCGCCAAAAATGTATTAAAGATTCTGGAACGCCCCGCTTTCGACATCGACACCCAGGTCATTAAGTTACTCGACCGAGCGCTGGAAAAATCACAACCACTTTCGGCCATCAACGGTCCTCCCATCGATCCGCTGGTCCAGTGCGACATGGTGGACAGAATCCTTGAGTACGCCGAAGTCGTTTCGCCCAACCTAGGTGATTTTGCCGATGACCAGCGACGGATTTTGCAGGAGGAACGCGTCACCGGACTGCGATGGAAAAATGTGGAGGACGATTCCGCCGACGCAGCGCGTCCCACCGCCGCCAAACTTCTGGAACGCATCCGCCGCAACCTGCCGGCAGCCTCTCAATTGATCACCGACCAACGCTTGAAGATGCAGCAGTGGGCTCAAGTCGCCGACTACGTTGCCTCGGGTTTGTTATATCGCCAGAACGGAGACTGGGTCGTTGATCCAGTAGCCGGCAATGCGATCAACGAGGGCGAGAATTTATACTGTTTGATTCCGGGCAGACGAAACATCTCCTCCTTCGAGATCGTCGGGAAAGCTGCCAATGGCGGGATTGACCGAACCGACGCACCGCTGCCGCTTCAGGCGGGTCGTCCCGTGTTTGTGATCCGGGAAAAAAAGTAAATTCACTCCACCACGAAACTTGTCGGTGGACCGGTGGCAACGTGGCCAGGATGGCTAAAACCGACCACCCGATCGTATCTTCGACACCAGCATTGTTACCAGAGCCCCAACCCATGTCCGACCAAACGTACTTTGTCAAAATGCACAATCGGGCCATGGGGCCGTTTCCCCTGGCACGTTTACAGCAGATGTCCCAATCGGGAAAATTAAACCACGCCCACGAGGTGTCTGTCGATGGCAGCAACTGGACCAAGGCCGGCGAACATCCCGAGATCTTCGCCAGCCCTGCGCCTGCCCCCGTTGAATCCCCCGCGCCCGCTGCCGCGCCCGTCATGCCGGCTGCCGCACCGGTGGCTCAAGCCCCCGTTGCAGCACACGCACCGGTTGCTCCCGCTGGTCAACCAGCGGCCACATCACAAGCGGCGCGCCCGCCGGGGCAAATCGACTGGTACTACGCCACCAACGACGACGAACCGGTAGGACCGGTGACCAAAGGTGAAATTATCGAGTACATCAAAACGGGCGACATCGTCCGCTCGGATCGCGTTTGGCAATCGCAGATGGAAGACTGGGAACGCGCTGGGAAACGCGTCGAGTTCAAAGCGGCATTTGAGCAAATGCATTCCAGCGTCCCATCGGTCAGCGGAAAGTCTTCCAATATCCTTGACCTAGTACGGTTGATTGTGGCAGCCAAGCAATGGTTGATTATTTTATGCGTGCTGCTGTTTGCGGCAGCCGTAAGTTTGCTGGCGTTATTCTTTACCAGCTTTGGAGATGGTGTCTCGCAGGGCGAATCGATCAAGGTCCAGCAAGCAATTTTCTCACTGGTGCTCGCCGGCGTATTTGCGGGACTGATCGTGCTGGTATACCAGTTCATGGTGAAATCAGATGAATTCGTAAAATCCAAACTGGTTGATGATTTCCACGACGCGTTTGTTTGGCTCAACCGTTTTTGGATTACCTTCGCCGCCGCCCTGTTATTGTCGGTTGTGTTTCTCGTGCTGGTGATCACGGGGGTGCTGCAATAGATAGTGCGGCAATAATCTGTTGTTGACAATGGCTACGCCCTGCGGGCCATACGTTCCGGACTGTGATGTCTGACTGCCTCGTAGCCCTTGAGCCAATTCCCTGCTAGCACCCCCTTCGGGCCGACTCAAGCTTGCCGGAGACGACCAATTGCTGTAACGATCCGGTATGTGGAACAGCAATACCTTTCAAACAAGACAACTGCGACTGGCAGTGAGCAACTTTGCTGTGTTGATTACGGTATGGGCGGGGCTGTTCCAGTTTTCCGGCTGTCAAAGCATCGAAGAACCCAAATCGTTTGACTTCACCCTGCCTGCCACAGAGATGAACGAGGGGGCAGTTGCCCTTCAAGTGGCGGTCGTGCAGGTGGACACTGATCAACAAGATGTTCTCGAGCAATTTTGGGCGCGTCTGGACGCCATGAAACTGCCGCTGTCAGCACGGCAAGTCGCCGATAAAAATGGCCTGCGATACGCGATTATGTCGCCGCAATGCCCGGCCATTCTGGATCAGTTGCTGCAACGTCGCACGTTGGACACCTCGGGCCTGACCAAAATCCAGAAGCAAATGGCCGCCAGTGGGTTGCTTGAATCGCCATCGCCCCTAATCCACCATCAACGCATCGAAAACGACACCGGAGAGACCTTTGAGATTCCCGTTTCGGAATTTTACCCAACCCAGTCCTGGTTCATTCTCGACCGTCAGGGCCGCAAAGAAGCCGGCAATGGAGAACTGGTCCGGGCATTCATGCAAATGTCGACATTCCCTCAAGGTGATGGATCGGTAAGACTGGTTGTTGAACCCGAAATTCATCACGGCCGGCCACAGCAACGCTTCGATGTCTCCCAAAGAACGTTCCTGTTTTCAGAAAGCCAGATTCAATCGCGCGTGGATGCCCTCAAATTTTCTCTCGACCTGCGTCCTGGCGAATCGCTGGTCATCGCGCAGGTGCCCGAGGCAAAATCGAAGATTTCAGGCAGCACCAATCGTCACAACGCAGCTCCCCCCGTCCTTCGGCCGCTGCCGATCGGCGAGCTGTTCTTCGGCCAAAGCGCGCTACTGGCAGCTGTCGAAACAGCATCTCCCTCCGTACAGCAGAGTGCTCAAAACCGCCTGATCGAATCGGCATTCGCGGAACTGGACAAACAGTTTGGCTCATCCGGGGATGACGGGCCCAAAGATGACCAAGAAGAATCATCAACGGAGCATTCCGAACCCGCCGCGCCGTTGGTCACGCCAGTGGTCAGGCCATTGTGCCGGTTTTTGATGGTCCGACTGGTCCACACCCAGGCCAACGACCTGTTCGACCGATCTTCAACAACCAGCCGCCTGACGACAATCAACCACCAATAACCCGGTTCCCACAGCGTCGCCGGGTCCGTGGAAACGAAAACCGGCTATAATGTCCACCGCCGGGCCGGTACGTCCATTGGCCTACCTGAACCACAACTCTCACCAGGAGAAACAATTGGCGACTGAATCGTTGACATGGGTCGATCAGCGCGAACAGATGCTGTTGGCACCTTTTGCGATGTTCAGCAATCAGTCGCGCGGGCGCATTCACCCGGAGACCGAACATGCTTATCGAGGGCCATTCCAACGCGATCGTGATCGGATCCTGCACAGTTCGGCGTATCGTCGACTGAGTGGAAAAATGCAGGTCTTCACCGGTGAGATGGGGGACTACCACCGTACGCGTCTGACTCATACGCAAGAGGTCGCCACCATCGCCCGCACCATTGGACGTGCGATGGGACTGAATGAGGATCTGATCGAGGCGTTGGCGTTGATGCATGACATTGGCCATCCACCTTACGGTCATGCTGGCGAAGATGCATTGAATGAATGTGCGGCTAATTTTGGTGGTTTCTCGCATAACCAGTTTGCCCTGACGATTGCTACCGAACTGGAGTTTCGCTTCAACGAATTTTCCGGACTAAACCTGACGCACGAGGTGCTGACCGGGCAGACGTGCAGAATCGACAAAGAAAAAACTGACCAAAGGCCGCTGCTGGAGGTCCAGCTGGTGGATGCGGCCGACAGCACGACCTACGATGCCCACGACACCGACGACGCCATCAAACTTGGCCTGGTCACTTTGGAAGAGATGGAGTCGCTGGAGATCATTCGGGAGAGTATCTCCCATGTGCGGCAGCATTACACGTCGCTGAACGAGGAACTGATGCGGAAAGCGGTCGTACACCGGTTGATTGAGCGGCAGGTGACTGCGCTGATCACGTATTGCGGCGGCGAGCTACAGTCGCGCGATTTTGCCAATGCCGGGGACGCCATGAACAGCGATTTTCTGATTGGCCACAATGCGGAATTGGGGGAACAGAAACAGGAACTGGAGCGTTTTCTATATGCGCGGGTCTATCGCCATCCACGCCTGGTGACGGTTCGGCAGCGCGGACAGGCCCACCTGAAAGAAATGTACGAACGTTATTGCCAGTCTCCTGAACTTTTTCCACAAAAATACCAAGCTCGTGCAGAAAAAATCGGAATTCGCCGGATGGCGATCGAATACATTGCCGGGATGACAGACCGGTTTTGCGAAGATGTTCATCAGGAAATTGTGCTGCAATCCTGATGCACAAAAAATATTTGCATGGCCCCGCGACTCATTCCAAGGCTCGAAAAGCATGTGCAACGCGCGCCTCAGGCACCCTTGCATCGACTTAACGGATCCCCTAGCGGACCAACGGCCGGACATTCAGGCATTCTGACATTTGGCACTGATCCGGGAATAGGCTTCCCACAAACGCGGCACAGATTTAGAATGAGCCAACGACGGCGTTCCCGGTTTCTTTTCACATTTTGTTTTGGCAATAACCAACACTGATCCAGCCAAGGCGGATCAATGCGAGCAACTATATGGCACTCTGGATCTTAAGAGCTTGTTTTCTTCTGGTGGCGATCGGACTGGGAGTCTCCTTCATTTCAACATCCACCACCACAGGCGATCTGGAATCGAGTTCGCGTTGGGTCGTGTGGACGGTATTTGCGATTTTTGTGGTGGGGGCTTTGGTCACAATCGCCGCAGATATTTCAATCAAAAGTAAACGCATCGACATGATTTCCAGCGTGTACTTTGGGCTGATCGTTGGCTTTTTCCTGACCTACATCGTCAGCACCGCATTGACACCACTGTTTGGCATGTTTGACCACAACGCCATTATCAATGGAGCGTCGCCGGACCAGATTCGTGGCTGGGTGGTGTCTTTCTTGGGTGCTGCGATCTGCTACTCTTGTATCAGCCTGCTGTGGCAGACAAAGGACGACTTTCGATTTGTGATTCCATACGTGGAATTCAGCAAGGATGTCAAAGGGCTCAAGCCGTATGTCCTGGACACCAGTGTCGTCATCGATGGACGCATTGCAGATATCATCAATACCGGGGTGATCGACAACCCTCTGGTGATGCCCCGATTTATTCTGGCCGAACTACAGGCCATCGCTGACAGCGGCGAGAAAATGCGACGCGCCAAAGGCCGGCGTGGGCTGGATGTGCTGGACAAAATGCGAAACAACGACCAGATCGATCTGAAAGTCTACGATCGGGAATTGCCGGAGATGCTTGGCCAACCAGTTGACATGAAACTGTTGATGCTGGCCAGACATCTGGAGGGTAAAGTTGTCACGGGCGATTACAATTTGAACAAGGTCGCCAAACTTCAAAACGTCCCGGTGATCAATCTGAACGAGATCGCCAATTCACTCAAACCCGTTTTCCTGCCGGGTGAACGGATCCGCATCCGCATTGTGAAAGCCGGCGAAGGTGCCGGTCAGGGCGTCGGGTATCTGGACGACGGCACCATGATTGTCATTGAAGACGGTAAAGGCCAGATCGGCAACGAAGTCGATATCACCGTCACCAGCATGCTACAGACCAACGCTGGCCGCATGGTGTTCGGCAAATACGGATAAACGATACAGAATACCGCCGGCATCCAAAGCCGCCGCATATTTTTCGCAAACCGAACAACCGATTTTTGGGAAAACAAATTCAAGTGATCTTTTTCCAAATTGGCTCAATTTCTCCGCCGGTCACTGTTTGGGTTGTAGGTTTATTGTGTAAGCAAGTCGCTGACAAGTTCCTCACCTAAAACGAAACGAGGTTGCAAAATGATAACTTCCTCTTTTGTGGTTCACCCGAAAACGGTTCTCGATTTCTGGTAGCCAAAAATTTGAGTAAGGCACTCGGCAGAACACCTCCGGCACCATCCCCCCGCCAACCTTGAGCCTCCCGAACGATCCGGTTAAATCCAATCAGGGTCGCAGTGGGACACCCCGAAAAGGTCACGGGCCTGCCCCTTGGGCAACGCCAAAACTAACCTGCCAAATTCGAACGGCCCCGGTCGATTCGAAGCCGAATGACGCGTGAGTGGCCATCCCGGACAGGACGGAACTTTCGGTGCGACATCGCACTGCAAGGCTGACCGGGTCAAACATGGCTGGATGAAGGATTGTTGACATCACCTCCCACACCGGCCCTGATGAGAATCAGGGCCGGTGTTTTTTTGCGTCGGTATCCTTGGAACCGGGCGTTTTCGAGCTCCGCAAACGTAAATTGCGAGCACGCCAATTTACGGCGCATTTTACATGTTGGGGGCGCGAGCTATAATTTCGCAGCAGCTCTCGCCCAACGTTGAAAAGTGATCCATGTCCACAAGAAAAAAAGAACTTGCCCAGTCTCTGGAAAAGGCTCCGATTGCTGCGCCAGCTCCAGAGGAGGAGTTTCTGGAGGATGACCAGAGCGAAGGGCGTTTTCTGCTGTTCAACGTGATGCCCAGTTGGGTATTCAGTTTTATCATGCATGTGGCGTTGATTCTGCTGATGGCATTTCTGGTAATGCCCACCATCGAAGACAAATCGGTTGCCTTCGAAGCCAGCGAATCGGTCTCGGAGCGACTGGAGACGATCGATCTCAACCTTGACGCAGATCTGGACATCCAGGAAGACGCGCTGGACACAGAAGTCACCGAAGACCTCGTTGAGATAGTCGAGGTCACCGCTCCGGAGATGGAGGTCGAGGTCGCGATGGAGGATTTCGCTGATGTTGATCTGGCCACCGAGATTTTTGAAGGTGCCGAAGACTTTGGAGTCGACGCTGAAATTGGAGCGGTGAGCGAGACCGTCAGCCGGTCATCCGAAGAATCGCGCGAAAGGTTGATTAAAGAGTACGGGGGGAATTCGGCATCCGAAGAGGCCGTGGCGCTGGCGTTGGAGTGGATTGTCAAACATCAACTGCCCGATGGTGGCTGGAATTTTGACCACCGGATCGGCAGGGGGAAATTTCGCGACAGCCCCAATCCGGGAAGTCTTGTGGAGGCTCGCGCTGGTGCCACTGCATTAGCTTTACTACCACTACTGGGGCAGGGACACACTCATCTGACAGGAAAATACAAAAAAGAAGTGCGCCGCGGACTGGAGTACCTGATGCAGCGTAAGCAACTCCGCAAGGAAGGCAGCATATCCTACATGGAACCTGGCGGAACGATGTACTCACACGGGCTGGTGGCGATCGTTTTTGGTGAAGCATACGCCATGTCGCAAGACCCGTTGCTGGCTCCCTACGCCCAAGGTTCAATCTGGTTTATCGAACAGGCGCAAGATCCGGTCGGCGGAGGCTGGCGCTACAAGTTTCGCCAGGCTGGCGACACATCCGCCGTGGGCTGGCAAGTGATGGCCATCAAAAGTGCGAAACTTTCCGGAATACAGATCAACAAGCGCACTTACAGTTTAATTAACAAATTCCTGAATGATGTTTCCGTGGAAAACGGTACGTACTACGGTTACGACACGACTCCCGGTACAGTCAATCGGGGGCGACGCGGCGTGACTGCGATCGGGATTTTGTGTCGAATGTATATGGGATGGGATAAAGACCATCCGTCACTGAACAAAGCCATCCAATGGTTGAGCAAGTTTGGGCCGGACAAGGGGCCGCGTTCGGACATCTATTACAACTATTACGGCACGCAAGTGATGAAACAGTACGGGGGTAAGGAATGGACGAGATGGAACAAAGTCATGCGTGACTCGCTGGTCGAATCGCAGAACAAAAGCGGCAATACCGCCGGTAGCTGGATTTTTGGAGCGGGCACCCACTCCACCGAGAAAGGTGGACGGTTGTATTGCACCGCGATGGCTTGCATGACACTGGAAGTCTACTACCGCTATCTGCCGCTGTACGGTCAGGAAGCCACCGAAGACGAGTTCCCACTTGATTAACATCACACCGCAAAACGGCTGGCTGATGGCGATATTACTGCTGATCACCGGTGTGATTGCCAGGCATGCCAACGCGCAGGAATTGCGCGATACGTCGGACAACTCCAATCCCCCGAACACGCCCAACGCACCGCCGGCAAACAACGCTACCGGGAGTGTTAAACCGACACTACCGATTCCCTCGATCAGCGCGTTCACCCCAACAACGAAACTCAAGGTCGCCCGCACCTTACTGACACGATCGAAGTTCCCTTCGATCGATGTTCACTGTCATTTTGGCCGGCGTTTGCGTGGCGATGCCGAGGCACTCAATGCCTTCGTAAAAACGATGGACCGTCACAACATCGCGGTTTGCGTCAGCCTCGATGCGGTGCTGGGCAGCGAATCGGATCACCTGCGTTTCCTCGCACCGCACCGGGATCGTTTTGTTTCATTTGCCCACATCGATTTTCGCGGTGCAGGCCAGCAGGCCAATCCGGAATCTTGGGCCTGCAACCAAGCGGGTTTTATCCGCAAGACCTGCCTGCAACTGAAGGCCGCCAAAACTGCCGGTATCTGCGGGCTGAAGTTCTTCAAGCAATTCGGTCTGCATTTGAAAGATTCCAACAGCAATTTGTATGCGATCGATGACCCTAAATGGGACCCCATCTGGGAGACCTGCGGTCAGTTGGATCTGCCTGTGATTATGCACACCGCCGACCCGTCGGCATTTTTCGATCCCGTCACGACCCAAAACGAGCGGTACGAGGAACTGGCCAGGCATCCGGACTGGAGTTTTCATGGTGACGCATTTCCCGGACGCGACGAACTGTTGGAGGCCCGTAATCGGGTCATTGAACGCCATCCCGACACGAAATTTATCGGGGCTCACCTGGGCGGAGGAGCCGAGGAGCTCGCGCGCGTGCAGCGGTGGCTGGAACAATACCCCAACCTCTGGATTGAAATCGCGTCACGCATTGGAGAGCTGGGACGGCAGCCATTTACTGCCCGCAAATTTCTGATCAAGAACCAGGACCGGGTGCTGTTCGGAACCGATGGGCCTTGGCCAGAGCTGCGTCTGACGTATTACTGGCGTTTTCTGGAGACACACGACGAGTACTTTCCCTACTCGGAGAAACGCCCCCAGCCGCAGGGACTGTGGCACATCTATGGGGTCAACCTCCCAGACAAGGTGCTGGAAAAAATTTACTTCCGCAATGCGTGTGAGTTGATCCCGCGTCTGGACACGGTTTATCAGAATGCCAACAACTCCCGCAGCAACTGAATTGGTCCGGCAACTGAATTGGTCCGATAAGCTCCCCTACCAGCGGAACAGGCAGGATCCCCAAGTCAGCCCACCGCCAAAACCGATCATCATCACATTGTCGCCGGGTGTGATGCGTCCGCTTTCCAGCGCCTCAACAATCCCCAGTGGAATACTGGCCGCCGAAGTGTTGCCGTAGCGATCGAGGTTTACCAGAATTTTTTCTGGTGGTAGCCCCAGCGATTCCATCGCGGCATCGATGATGCGCGTATTGGCCTGATGCGGGATCAAAAGATCGATGTCGTCGAGCGTTTTTCCGGCCATCTGAAGCGTCTCGTGGA
This sequence comes from uncultured Pirellulaceae bacterium, assembly GCA_937967505.1. Classification (GTDB taxonomy): domain Bacteria; phylum Planctomycetota; class Planctomycetia; order Pirellulales; family Pirellulaceae; genus Mariniblastus. Next base: position 22,651 of record CALCJM010000172.1, read on the forward strand.
CGATCTCGGGCAGCAATCGCACTGCCCATTTGAAAACGGTTCGGCCGTCCATTTTCAAATACTGCAATCGCTGGTCAATCGCATCATGCGAGGGTGGCATCCGTGAACCACAGGCCGGCACGATCAATGCTTGAGCCTGATCACCGTCCGACGCAAGGCGGTAAGCCAAAATTCCACTGACGGTTTCCGGATCGGTATTGGAATCTGGCCCCAACAACACCGCTCCTGCTCCGTCACCGAAAAGCGGGAAAGTTTTTTTGTCATCGGGGTCAATAATCACTGACAGTGCCTCGGCTCCGATAACAAGCGCGTGACGACTACAGCCGGATTTCACAAACTGACTGGCCATCACCAACGCGTACATGAACCCCGAGCAGGCTGCATTGACATCGATTGCCGCAGCGCGGTGACAGCCTAAAGCCGCCTGGACCAGACAAGCGGTCGAAGGACACAGGTGATCCGGCGTCATCGTGGCGACGATGATTAAATCAACATCTTCCGGATCAACGCCAGCCTGACTCAGGCATTTCCCGGCCGCCCGAATCGCAAAATCGCTAGTGGCTTCGTCGGCTGCGGCATGGTACCGCGATTTGATACCGGTGCGCTGAATAATCCAGTCGCTGTCACAGCCCAGTTTTGCCAAATCGTCATTAGCTAGGAATTTGGATCCCAGCGACATGCTGGCGGCGTTGATTTTAATACCCGTTACCGCAGTATTAATTGGCTGAGCCTCAGTTGCCGGAGTTAAGGAAGGTTTAGAAGCAGAAGACGGCATAGAATCGCAAAACAGGTAGGGAAAGAACGGGAAACCCACTCACTTACCGCAAGCGGTGGGATGACGGCAACCTGCCTGTGGCTGGTCCGGACTCCTCCTTCAGGATCGGCGATCTGGCGGACGACAGGCCGTTTAAGGAATGGGAAACGGAAGTTTTACCACATCAACGCAATCCTTCGGACCCCTCCAATTTAACAGCCATAGTGGAATCGAAAACGTCATTGGGTTCGGTTATCGGAAACCGGCCGATGACTTACTAAGCCCCCTAAATGCAGCCCAAATTAGTAGGTTTTGGGTACTAAGGTCGCGCAGAGAATCGCAAAAACAACCAGTCAAACTTCCCCACTGCTGCCCAAACCGCCCTTCCGTCAAGGTCCTGCAGCAAACTTTCCAACCTTGTTTCCACCAGTGCGAAAGCGGCTAACCAGTGCAATTCCCGGGGCTTACAGGGAATCCCCGCAAAAGACCATTTTTCCAATCAATGAAAAGGCGTTCGAATCGTGACGGCGATACTGTTTTTAGGGTGTTATTCGTCCATCAAATCGATAGATTGGTTTTCGCGTTCGTGGAACGACGTTCAATATTCATGGAACGAAACAGACTCCCTGGTCTTTGGAAAAGTGAAATCGTATGAGCCTATTGGCAATCGTCTACCACTTGGTGCCGGAAGCCCCAATTTTGGTAGCCTACAACCGTGAAGAGCGATTTGATCGCGTTTGCCCCGCTCCCTCGATTCAACCTGGTAAGCCCCGTGTTTTAGCCAGTGTTGACCAGCAAACAGGAGGTTCTTATCTAGGAATCAACCAAAACGGCCTTTTCGTTGGCATTGTCAAACGGAAAAAGCCCGGTGGCCCTGTATTCTCGAAATCTCGAGGCGCGTTGGCAAAAGAAATGTTGAAATGCCGCTCGGCCCGCCAGGCCGTTGATCTGGCGATGGAAGAGCTTCACTCTGGCGATTATGGGGGAGCCAACTTTACTGTTGCTGACCCTGAATCAGGGTGGGTAATTCATGGCGGTCGGGATCCCGATGTCAGCCCGCTCGAACAAGGACTCAACGTCATTGGTGATCGTGATTTCAACGATCACCGCGATGAACGAGCCAAGATGGCTCAGCGTTTGCTGACCTTGCAAACACTTGATTCGCCGGTCAAGTTCCTGGCGATCGCCAGCAAAGTGCTGGCCCGCCAACCGACCGCCCCCGGCCGCCCCAGTATGGTGGTCCGGGAGAAGGACTACGGCACGGTCAGTTCTACGCTGATTGCGTTGGGTAAAAAACCGCGCGACGCCATCTATCAGTACTCCAATGGTGCACCTGACGAAGCCAAATTCGAAGATTTTTCGCCAATGCTGCGTGATATCCTCAGCCGTGGCCTGCGTGAGGCGCGAGCCAAAGCGAATGCCTGATCAAGAGGTTACATCTGAATTGAAATCCCCTGAAGACAGTCACCTTTGCGTGGCTGTCTTTTTTTGGTTTGGCGACATTTGGCAACTGCGCCCTCGGCCGCAGCATGCAAACGACGATCGGTAAATTAAAAAACAGTAGGTCGCAGACGGCAAACGACAAATTACAACCCGCAAAACCTGACATTCCCCCGATAGCCTATCCATGCCGACCAGTGACCTCCGTCGCATCCTCTCCAACCCCGACCAGACACAAGCGTGGCTGATGTCGATCGGTGTGGCCGACAGTGACAAAGCTGTCGCAAACATCACCAGCATTGTCGGCGCGGGCATGAGCGATGAAGAGATTACCAACGTCGCCCATCAACTCAGGTATCATCTACCGGTGGTCAGCGATCCGGACCTGGCACTGAATAATTTTGAGCGGTTCATCGCGTCGGCACCGGATGCCAGCGCACTTGGCCAGCGTTTTATCGCTGACCAAAAGCTGCTGCCCACGCTGCTGACATTTTTCTCTTCCAGCCAGTATCTAAGCGATATTTTGGTCCGGGATTTTGACTGCTTCATCCGCTTATGTGAAACCGGTGGGCAGCTGTATTCATTGAAATCCCTGATTGAGATCGTGTGGAAACAGATCGAAACAGCGCCCACCAAATCGCGGGCGATGGAAATCCTGCGTCAGTTCAAACGCCAGCAACAATTGCGGGTGGCATGGGGAGACCTGATCGACGGGAACCGAATTGAACAAATTACCCAGCAAATCTCCTGGGTGGCCATGGCCGTTTGCGAAGCGGCCTACCGATGGGCCAGACGCGATCTGGAAGCAAAATTCGGCGTTCCCCGGAACTCCGATCAACAGCCCTGTCAGTATGTGATTCTGGCGATGGGAAAACTGGGCGGCACAGAGCTGAACTACTCCAGCGACATTGATTTGATGATGGTCTATCAGCAAGACGGGAAAACGGACTCGCACGCGGCGCGCTCCAATCGCGAATTTTTTGGCCAACTGACCCGCGACATTGTCAAACTGGTCAATGAAATTACCCCGTTGGGGTCGGCCTACCGGGTGGATCTTCGGCTGCGGCCCGAAGGTTCCAAAGGTGCCATCTGTCACTCCCTAGCACAGGTGTTGAAATACTACGACTTTCAGGGCCGCACCTGGGAGCGTCAGGCACTGATCAAGGCGCGCCCCATTGCAGGTGATATCGCGCTTGGCACATCGCTGTTGAAGAAACTGCAAACGTGGATCTTCCGGATCTCGCTGTCGCGTTCAGATATCAGCGGCATCAAGGCACTCAAACGAAAAATCGAAAAACGGGCCGTCACCGAGGGGGAAGAGCGCACCAACATAAAAACAGGACACGGTGGAATCCGTGACGTGGAATTTGTGATTCAGTTTATGCAGTTGCTCAACGGCCACGACAAACGCGACCTCCGCACCGCCAATACGCTGACTGCGATCGGGCGTCTGGAACGCGCTGGCTGTTTAACCAATTCCGAGGCCACCCGGTTGATCCAGAACTATGGCTGGCTGAGAAAGTTGGAACACCGCCTGCAAATTATGTTCGACTTACAAACCCATACCCTGCCCGAGACAGGTTCCGAACTGGAGAAAGTTGCAATCCGGATGGGGTACGCTTCCAGCGACGGCACCACCGCACTCTCCCGATTCACTCATCAACTAAATGAGATTACCGAGGTCAACCGAAAAATCCTGAACCACCTGCTGCACGGTGCGTTTGTGCCCCAGGCGTTTCAGGACTCTCGCGGTGACGGTGATCCAGACTCCGCAGATGTCCCGATCGAAGTGGAACTGGTGCTGGAACCGGAACCGCCCCCCGAGATGATCGAAACGGCGATTGGCCCTTACGGGTTTCGCAGCACCGAAAACGCGTATCGGCGGTTGATGGATCTGGCCGAGGAAAAAACGAAATTTCTGTCGCCGCGGCGCTGTAAGCATTTCTTCGCCGCGATCGCCAAATCGTTGCTGACCGAGGTTGCCAAAACTCCCGATCCGGATGCGACGCTGATCTCGCTAAGTTCGATCAGTGATTCACTGGGCGCCAAGGGGGTGCTATGGGAGTTGTTCAGCTTCAACCCGCCCACACTTTCCCTGTACGTGCGATTGTGTGCATCCAGCGACTATCTGGCCAGTATTTTCAAACGTAACCCGGGAATGATTGACGAATTGATGGACGCTTTACAGCTTCAACAATTGCCGGATCGGGAATGGCTGGCCGACCACCTGGAAGAACTGGCAAGGGGAGCAGAAGACCTGCACTTAATTGTCCTCAGTTTTAAAAATGCCTACCATCTGCGTGTGGGCATCCGTGATATTCTCGGACGGGACGATATTCGCGATACCCACCGCACACTGTCGGATATTGCCGAGGTCTGCTTACAAACGATCGCGCGCCGCCAGTACGAATTGCTGATCCAAAAACTGGCCGCCGATCCGAACCACGCTCCGCCAGCTGAGGCCAGCCCGTTTGTTATTTTGGGGCTGGGAAAACTGGGGGGGCGCGAGCCAAACTATCACAGTGACCTAGATGTGATCTTCCTGTACGACAAAGACGAAGCCTTCGAATCGGTGCTGGGGGCCAAAACCACCAGTCAGTTTTTCTTCAGCGAACTGGCGGCCAATATCACACGTTCCATTACCCAATCGACCGCCTCGGGGAGATTGTACGAACTGGACAGCCGACTCCGCCCAACAGGGAAAAGCGGTGCACTGGCGGTCTCGGAAGAAGAGTTTCTGCGGTACTTCCGATCCGGTCGCGGCCAACTGTGGGAACGCCAGTCGCTGTGCAAGTCGCGCGTTGTGTTCGGCGGCCCCGGTCAGGCTGCCCGCGCGATAAAAATTGTCCAGGAAGCGATTCTGGTCCAGCCGTGGACTGACTCGATGGCTGGCGAAATCTACAAAATGCGATTGGCGATGCAAAAAGGAGCCAGCAAACAAAACCTCAAACGCGGAATTGGCGGAACGGTCGATATCGAATTTGCGATTCAAATGCTTCAACTGAAACACCTGGCAGCAGTTCCGGAAGTTCTCGTGCCCGGCACGCTGGAAGCCGCAGAACGGCTTCAGCAGGCAGCCGTGATCTCCAAAGCGCAGTGGCGGGCGCTGACCGAGGGATATCAATTGCTACGTAGCGTCGAAGCACGTCTGAGATTGATGAACGTCACGGCCCGCCACGACCTGCCAACCGATCAACCCCAGTTGACCAAACTGGCATTTCTGCTGAACTACCCGGGGCCAAATGAACTGGTCGAGGCCATTGAAGATTGTCGACGAAACGTGCGTAACGAGTTTGACGCGATCGTTGGTGCCAATGGCGCTGCCGGATTGCGATAGTCCGGTAGAGTAACTTCCCACGTTCTCGCCGACCACGCTGTAAAAACATCAGCAAAAACATCAGCAAACGGTTAACCTGACCCTCGGGAACCGGCACCGACGCCAACATGGAGATGCGCTACTCAAGCTCAAATGCGACCCTAACCAGGCTGCCCGGGGGAAGCACCACATTGGCGGGCACAGCGATGCGCATTGGGCGGCCCCATTCTTCGATTCGGCTGTTGGCGCGCTGCCGCCCCGGCACCGACTCAATTCGGGGGCCAATCGATTCCACCGCTGCGGTAAATCTTTGCGAAGGATCACGCAGTAAACTGATCGTTACCGGCATACCGGGAAATGGCCTGACAATGCCATGCTCCCGTGAATAAACCACCACCCAAGTGCCCGTTGAGGGAGTTACCGTTGCGACCGGCAGGCCTTGCTGAACCGTCTGACGAGCCTGCACAAACGTCTTGCTGACCTGACCGCTGGCGGGACTGATAATATCCAGTGACTCGCTCATCGCGGCGATCGAGGCCAACTGTTCGGAGATCAACCGACTTCGATCCGACCGCTGCCGAAAGAGGATCTCATCGGCGGCCGCCAAATGATCAATATCAACTTCCGCTATCTCTTCCGCAGCGCTGGTTTCCCCGGCTGCGATCTCAATAGCCAATCGCTGGATCTCACCAGCCACCTTAAGCCGTTCAGTTTGTATCCGGATTCGTTCCGGTGCTGGCGGTGCCGTCGCCGCGCTGCCAGACGATGCCGGCTGGAGGGTACGTAACCGCGCTTCGATCTTTCGCAACTCCAGTTTCAATTCGCAGTGCCGAATTCTCTTCATCGACAAACCGGCAAAACTCGACAATGCCTGCCAGGCTTCGGCGCGAGCATTAATCGCATCACTGCTGTCGGTCTGTTCGTCCGAAATGCGCGGCCCTGCGACACGTGCCAACCCTACCTCCAATGGATTGTCTAATTCCACCAACCGCGCTGTAGCAAACTCGTTCATGGCCAACACCTGCTGCTTGACGCCGTGAATTTGAGTGCGCACCACGTGGTCGTCCAAACCTGCGATGACCTGCCCCTTCTTCACATCGGCAAACACCGGAATTTTTTCGCCATCGCTCGTAGCCCACTGAATAACCCCGGCCAATGGGGTGGTCAATGTATAGCTCACTGCTTCGACTTCGCCAATCTGCACAACCGTTCGGTCCTGGAACTGCCACAGAAATACGCAACCGATGCAAGCGGTGGCAAAGAAGGCAAATGGCAAGTACTTTGCACGCGCGCGCTGCAATCGATAACGTACAGGAGTTGAGATTGTATCAGGGGGTTGGTTCATGTTGTTTCGCAGTATGCTGACTGGCGGAGGCTGAGGAAATGCAGGACTCAGCCAACTCAGGTTTCCGACTGAAAGTCATTTACATAAAGTGAGATTTGCTCAATCGTGTCGGATTGCAACAGTTCATTCCTCAGTTCATCGCTACGTGAAGGATCGCGCAACAACAGTTGGTATCCAATACTGCTGCCCAATTGCGTCAACTGTTGGTTGCCGGATTTTTTCCATTTTGCGGCGTGCCGATTCAGGATGGGTGCCATCACCTCATCGATTGGGACTGTTGTTTGTCGCGCATCCACCGACAGCATGGCATCGAACTGGTGGCGCGAACCAAAATCGCTGTACCAGAGATATCCGATCAAACCGCCCACCACCACCAAACCACAAATGGCTTCGGCATAATGCAGGGTGCCGACCCCCATCCCTTCAACAATCGCCCACAAAATGAAGGAAGTGTCGCGCGTGTCCTTGAGCACGTTGCGAAAACGCACGACTGCAAACACCGCCAATAAACCGAATGCGATCGCGGTGCTCCCGGCCATTAAAATCATCATCAAACACACAATGACCGGCAGCGTCACCAGCGACGCAGTGAAGGATTTGGAGTACGAGGGGGAAACATGCGTCCACAAATAGACCCAGCCAATCACTTGTCCGAGGGCACATGCCATCAGCAGCGACAACAGCATCGTGGTGACCGGAGTCGTGGTGACTGAGGGATTGGTTAACGTCAATATGTCAAAGAACTGGTCCATTAAACTCTTCCTCCAAACCGCTGACCGGTACGGTCGAAAGCTCCTCCCCACGGTCCCGACCATGCCCCATTTCCGCCATCTGCCAGTGTCACATCAACGCATTCGACGTACTTGGGCACAGAAACAGGTTGCAGGTTGTGACGTTTGGCGATTTCGATCATCCACGCCGCCGGTCGGTTGGTGTACTTCATCTCCAAAACGACTCCTTGTATTCCGGCTTGTTCGGACTGCGGAGGGACTGTTAATCCGGAACCGGGCACATAAACACTCCCTCGCACATTGCGGTCGAATGTGACGCGGAAGTGATTGCCACAGGCGCCCTCCCACGCCTCGCGCCGGTAATCAACATACACTCTGCCAACAGCGGCCAATTGGTCACGCAAACGACAAAAGCTGTTCAACCCCTGACGTTGTTCAGGGGTATCCTCCAACAACATATCCGGCGAGGCGTCGTGGCCCTTGAGCAAATCCAGTGCAGCCGATCGACTGACAGCGGCACGTTGCTTTTGAACGATCACCGTCACACGGCGTTTGACTTCCAGAAAAATCGGTGCCTGGGGCGAATCATCGTAGAATCGCATTCTGAGCTTGAATCGGTTTTTGTGGCCGCACAGTGTCTCGTGATAACACCGACTGTCGCGCGAATCCAGATACAGACTTTGCACGCGATAACCGTAGTCACTGGCACCTGTATTGATGTCGGGGCGCAAACAGGACTGAATCGCGCTTCTGACAGCGCTGGCTTGCGTTTCAGAAACTAGATACTTCAATTCGTGACGGCTAACCTGGAACGATTTCATGACAGGACATTTGTAACGATGGAAAATTGGGACAGGACAAAATCCGAATCACAATCAAGGTGACGGAAGTACCTCGCCGCCATCACGGGAGCACATCGACAAAATCACGGTTTTGGTAACATTCGTAGAAACAAAGTGGACCGACCCGTCAGCGCGAACCGCATTCGCACCTCCATAATGTTCCGAATAGATTAACTCGTCATTCCATGATCGTTTGGCATCTTCTGAATTTACGCGTTTGTTGATGTGCGTGATGTTTTTGCCGGAGATCCACGCCCCGTTGGGATCGTTGTCTTCTTTTTCGGTTCCACGACCACTGCATTCGGTGACCATCATCGTGTTGGTTGAACCGTCGGTGATTTTGGCAAACGTCACTCCTGGCGCTTCAAGGATGCGTGCTTCGTTGACCAAGCCTTTAGTACCAATCAGAATACCGTGCTGCCGCTCATAGTCGTCGCCGGTCACCGGATTGGTCTGGGAAGACTTTGGTCCTGCGATACCCATGTAGTCGGTACAGCCAAGATCAACGCCCTCCACACTTCCATAGTCAAGCAAAACATCATCGGTGCGCGAACTGTCCTCAATCGCCCTGCTGGGACAGAGGTAAGACGGCACGACCTCGCCAGCGGCCAGGAGATTAACCGGGTTCAGATACGGCTTCCGAAAGTCAATGCCCTGGTAGATATTGCCGGCCTCGATGTGCGGCAGAACCAACGCCATCCAGCTGTAATCCAGCCGGTTGGGTTCGCCCTCCATCGCTGTCCAACGTTGCCCCGGAGGGAATTTCTGGAACGCTGATTCGTAGTTGAGAATCGCGATACCTATTTGTTTGAGGTTGTTTTGACACTGGGTACGCCGCGCCGCAGCACGAACCTGTTGAACGGCCGGTAACAGTATGCCAATCAAAATCCCGATGATCGCAATCACCACCAGTAACTCAACCAGTGTAAATCCGCTACTTGTGTGTTGGCGGCGATCGAAGAAAACACTGTCTGAAAATTGTTTCATCGAGATCCTTTTGTAAAAACCAAGTCGTTGGATCGAACGAAATGTAGGAATCTGCGGAAAGTGGAGGGGCGATCGAGGGAGGGGTCAGTTTTGTGAAGCGGCCTTCACAGTATAACCCGGACGGAGACCTAACCAACCTCAGATCGACTGTTAGGGGCCATTTTCTTCTGAAGCGACTGGCGTGCCTCCATTATATTCGGCCATTTTTTTCCGATTAGGTGAATGGATCCGGGATGGGGCCGCACTGATTGAGGAATCCGCTCACCGCGTTTGACAGCCTTTTCTGCGTCGCGCGACGCCTTCTTGCGCGAGTGGTGATAGGCGGTCATTGATCAAATCCGATCCGCCGTTTGCAAATGTTTCCAACAGGTCATGCGCAGGAAGAGGGTGCGAGGCCGGATTATCCTGCCGTCGGGTACAACGTCGTCGATAGATAGCGCTCTCCCAGATCCGGTAGCACGACCACCACGCGCTTGCCTGCGTTCTCAGGTCGCCGGGCAACGGCAATCGCGGCCGAGGCCGCCGCACCACAGCTGATCCCGCAAAACAAACCCTCTTTGGTAGACAACTCGCGCGCCATTTCCACACACTGTTCATCGGTGACCTGAAAGACTTCGTCAATCACTTCGATATTCAGGATCTCAGGAATAAACCCTGCACCAATCCCCTGAATCGAGTGCTTACCCGGTTGTAATGGTTGGTCATTTCGGCGCTGAGTGATCACGGGGCTGTTGAAGGGCTCAACCGCAACCGATTTAAGATCAGGGTTCTTTTCTTTTAACGCCTCACTGCATCCGGTAATTGTTCCACCGGTCCCCACACCAGCCACAAAAATATCGATCTTCCCTCCAGTGTCCTCCCAGATTTCCAGGGCAGTGGTTTCACGGTGAATTTGAGGATTGGCAGGGTTGTTGAATTGCTGCGGCATAAAGTAATTGCCTCCGGATTGGGCGATCTCGGTCGCCTTGCGAATCGCACCCGGCATTCCTTCGGCACCGGGAGTCAGAATCAGTTCGGCCCCCAACGCCGTCAGCAACCGGCGACGCTCCATCGACATACTGTCGGGCATCGTCACCTGCAAACGATAGCCTCTGGCAGCACAAACGTACGCCAACGCGATCCCCGTATTGCCACTGGTAGGTTCAATCACAATGGTGTCATCCTTGATCAACCCATCACGCTCGGCCGCGTCGATCATCGCCCGACCAATGCGATCCTTGACACTCCACAGCGGGTTCATGTTTTCGACTTTGGCAACCACCTCTGCCACGCAGCCTTCGGTCACACGCCGCAAACGCACCATCGGCGTACGACCAATGCATTGGGTGATGTCGTCGTGGATACCGGTATTTTGTGGGATACTCATAAGCTTTCTTCTATTTCACGATCGCGGGTTGCAGGTCAACCAGCAGTATATCAGGGAAACGAAAAATCAGGCGATGCAAGTCCCCGCCCCATTTTCGGGCAACCACGGGGTAACCGCTGGGTAACCCAAAATCACGTCAGGTCAATCCTGAGACCATCGTACCCCACTTCGACCCCGACTGGTAATGTGGGATTGACGGCCCGGTAGTTCATACTGCACGAACAGTGAGTGAACCACGTTTGTCGTGGCTGGAGTTGTTGCACTATTTCCAACGCCTGTTCGATATTGAAATGCGTGACATGAGGATCGGGGCGCAAAGCATCCAGAACCAGCGTATCTAACCCCGACAGCATTTCCATACTGGCGGCGGGAATGTGACTGACATCTGTACAATAGGCGACCTTGCCAACGCGAAAGCCCAGCACGTCAAACCTAGGCCCGTGCTTCAATGGAATCGGCAGCACTGAAGCTCCCAGCACATCAAATGGCTGGCCTGGTTTGATTTCGTGCATCTCCACCGACGGTGCGGCCCCCACGTGGGTCTGCGGTCCCTCTGCAAATGCATAGTCAAACGCTTTCTCAAGCCGCATCTGCACCACGGGCGTCAAATAGACCGGCACCGAATGTCCAAGGTAAAACTGAAATAATCGTAAATCGTCAAATCCCATCACATGGTCACTGTGTTCGTGTGTGTAGGCGACCGCGTGGACGATGCCAAGCTTCTCGCGCAGCAATTGCGTCCGCAGGTCCGGCGATGTATCGATCAGCAGATTACCCTCAGGCAAACCCAGAATCGCGCTACATCGTGTACGCGCATTTTTGGGATCTCCGCTGGTGCAAACCTCACAGTGACACCCCATCGCCGGCACACCGACGGAAGTACCTGTCCCCAGCAGGATCATTTCTCCGGAAATATCAGTCGTCAACGGTTGTTTTTTCACGAATCTGAAACAGGGGAGAAGTGTCGGGATTGCCATTTAGTCACGATTGTAGGCACCCGATGTTAAATCCCGGGGCGCAGAAATACCAGCGTGCCAACGGTTCGCACCCCAACGGCTCGCAGAAAGGCTCCCAACCAACCAAATTACCGACGGATTCTCAGTGACCAGCGTTGCCTGATCCCCTTCAGCACCAATCTCCCCTGCTCAAGCCCCGCAGGAATACCGGTCGCACTGCCGGCCGCAAAATTTACCGTCCGGCACGCAAATTGCCCAGTGTGGTGTTTGGCGCACCAGAGAGTGCCACTTTTGGCAGTGCATCTGGCCACTAAAGGGATCGATTTAGCGTGATAATTTCTTGATTTTCACGGGGTTTTCGTGAAAGAATGAGCTTTTGATCTCCGTTGACCCGGCCTGTGAATCCTTATAATCTGTTGTCAGGTAGGGGTTTGCGGGAACTGGATAAACGTGGCGATTGCCTTGGTGTCGGCGCTCTACTTGCGCGATCATCACCCCTGTTAAATAATACCACCAGCCGCAGTGTGGCTGATTCAAAGCAATACAAACAATCATCGCCCAAAAACGCGGCTGGAAATTCAACATGGAATTCTTGGAAAAAGTCTGGGACAACACCACTCACGTCTGCGGAGGCCTTGTCCGAGGATTTGAACGTACAGTCACCAACCTGTTTGGGTCATCCAACGCGCGGCAG
>CALCJM010000173.1 GCA_937967505.1 uncultured Pirellulaceae bacterium
GCGATCCGATCACATCGACGGAGCTTGACTACTTGTTGCCGGACGTGTGGCTCAAAGCCAATCCGCAACATCGCTGGACCATCGACGACATCCGAAGAAAAGAACGCGAGAAAAAGGAACTGTAGTTCAAAGAACGCTCACGTCAGTTCCGCAACAAGGAGCGCCGCGCCGTCAAGGCTCGCAAGCGAACAGCTCGCAGCAGTCGCCGCGAACAATAGCCCAAAGCATGGCTCTCAATAAGCGTCAACCGCAGTATCACCAATAGTGCATGGAGACGCTTACAATTTGTATTGTGTGGTGAAGCGACGACGGGTCGCTTTCTAAACAACTTCAGGATTTTTTGAAATTTTTTCTGCCGTAGGTTCGGTAGAAACTCTCCGTGCCCTCAAATTTGAAAAAACACATAGTTGTCTCACCTATGTTGACACAGAGGGGGCTAGGCCGAATTACCTTACCGAATCGACTGCCTTTGGATCGATTTTGTAGATCACGATCGAATAGCCTGCTCGACCACAAGGTTCCAATTTGCGGAAATAAGCGAGAATCAGTTTTTGCAAGCGAGTTCGGCTTGCTCGCCCATCTCGTGGATTCGATTGAGAGCCTCGAAGCAAGTTGACGCTGATTGCGTAGTAGCCAGCGATTGGCCCCTGATTCGCATTCAGGTGATCGGTAGGCCATGGCAACGCGTCCGCAAAACCGAGCTCAGCAGGACTTACAAACCCATCATAGGCGAGAAAAAATGGTTCGCCTTGCAGTTCGTTCTTGTGCTCTTCCCTCCACCATTTTAGGTTACGTAGGTCTTGCCCCCAATCGATATTGCTATTTATCAGATGATTGGCACCACCCGCAGGCCCGCCTGCTAATTCATTGAAGTACGAGATGCTGTGCGGGTAAACCAACAAGCTGCTTCCAATCGACCACGCTAGGAATAAGCACGCTAGGACTGAGGGCAAAAATGCAAATTTTGCCGTCGATACTGCAAAGTTCTCCCGCGCCCAATCCAATAAAAAAAACTGCCGGCCGGCCGTATTGGTCAGCGCAGCTGAAGTGGAGAACAACTGAGTAATCTGGCTGAGCCAAATAATAACAAATGGAAAGCAGGGCAATACATAACGCGAATGATGGCTAAACCCTGTTTTTGAGCTAACGACGACAAACACAAACAACGCCGGAGCCAATAAGATCAGTTCATTTCGCCAACTTGAATTTGGCAGCGGGTACAGGATACGCATTACGAGGAACATAATCGCTAGCCCCCAAGTACCTAGGGGAACCTTGATTGCCACAGCATAGACATAATAGTACCACCAGCCATGATCTTGGAATTCCCCGTACAAGTAAGACGGGGAATGGAAATCTTCAAAATCTCCTTGCTGTACGTCGATGCCCAGCAAGTAGTCTTCCGGGAAAGGGACGGTAACGTACCCAATCCACGTACCAGCAAAGCGATTGTTGGGGGAGGTGCTAGCGGCGGCTGGCTGTGGGGTAGCAGGTGATGCGTCGGTATCGACCTGCCCTGAGAAGAGGTTGCTTGTGAAATGGAACTCTTTCAGCTGCTTGAAACTGCCTTGGAAGTCATAGCCCATGTTGAGAACTAAGAGGCCGATAGCCATCCGCAACAGCAGCATGCCCGCTTCGCGGAGCCAGCCTTGGCCGAGCATTTCCTTTCGGTCCGACCAGCGATAGACAATCCATAGCAATGGCCAAAGCGGATAGAACAGGATCAACGTGGTCTTAGCCAGTTCGGCAAGGCCTAGCACGCAGCCGGTAATCGCCGCCTGCGTCCAAGTCGGTTTTTTCAACCAACGCCAAAACGTATAGCAGGCTGCTAACCCGAGCGCAGTAGCGTGGGCATCAGCCGTAATCAGCGATGCGTGCGCCAAGATGTTCGGCGAAAAACACCATAGCGTGCAGGCCATCATACCAGCAGGTTTTCCTGAGAGATCGCGAGCCCAGAGATAACAAACAACCGCCCCCAGCCAACTAAATGGAATGCAGGCCCACCGAGCAATCATGAACAGAAAGTATGATCGTTCGCCGTTGGCGATAATTAAATCTTCACCCATATTAAATACTGGTCGAGCTCCTGGCAAATCGTAGAACCTAGCCCAATCTTCTTCATAGCCGGCTGCCATCACCGGCAACGCAGCGACCATCCGCACCAGCGGGGGATTCACACGATAAAGTTCGAACCGGTTAAATTCCCAATGACTCAAGCCCGCCACTAAGTGCCCTGGTTCATTGAGAGTTGGGCTGTGGACGTATGCGCTATACGCCAAAAGTCCCGAATGAACCAGCAGGAGTGCGATAACAACCTTTGCCGCTACTTTTGGACGATCTAGATGGCGACACCATACCGTCAATTTATGTTGGATTTTTTGCGGATAAGACATTGGCTGTGTTTACTCGTTTTCAAAGCTTTCTGGCCACGGAGAGTGGTGACGTTAATTCGGACCCAACTTACGCATGCCTACCTCAGAAATTCAGTTGGTTTCGGTTGATGCCCTCAAACTGTGAAAATAGGTCAAATAACTGCCATCGCTCTGCGACTAAATATGTCGAATTTCGTGGGGACTTTCTGCTTAGTTGGCAATTCTGTAACGCAATATGCACCAAGCTGCTCTCAATGCATCTCGGAAGCCAATTTTTTTTCCCTCGGAGTAATCTCGACCGTAGTATGAAATTGGTACTTCGTAAACACGGCATTTAAGTTTTGCCACTTTGGCTGTTAGTTCGGGCTCAACCCCAAAACGATTCTCCCGGATGGTCAGCTTTTTTACTACATCATTGGAAAACACTTTGTAGCCGGTTTCCATGTCCGTCAGGTTCAGATTAGTCATCATATTCGACCCCAAAGTCAACAATCCATTGGCCACACGGTGCCAAAACAAATGCACACGTTGCGACTCCCCTCGAAAACGAGAGCCGTAAACGACATCTGCGTGGCCGTCTAGAATTGGCTGAATCAATCGTGGAATATCTTGCGGGTTATACTCAAAATCGGCATCTTGAATCACGACAACCTCGCCGCGCGTCTGACTGAACGCAGTACGCAGGGCAGCACCTTTGCCTTGGTTCTCAGGATGGAAGAAGACGGTAACATTCTGGACTAATTCAAAACTTTGAAGCAACTCCGTCGTGCCATCGGTTGAGCCGTCATCAACGACCAAGAGTTCAGTGTTATAGTTGCTCAGCGTTGACTGTAGTCGCGCGATAGCTTGGACAACCGTCGCCGATTCATTGAACACAGGAACCACAATGGACAACTGCGGCGGACTCGTAGTCGATTTTGTTTCCATAGTGGCTATTTGACCGTGTGAGAAGTTGATAGAACGAGTGTCTACTGCGGGAAAGGCTGTAGCTTCTGTTGGAACAGCCAGTCCCATAATTCAGGGGTTGAAAAAACCTTCTTGAGAATGCCATGTTTTTCAAGAGGATAGAGAGTAACTTTAGGCGAACCGCCTGCCTCTCGAATCGCATCGACAAGGCGGGTACTATTCTCTACACGCACCACATCATCCTTGTTACCATGAAATGCCCACGTTGGTATGTTGGTCAAATCAACTGCGTCACCTGCGTTACACCCACCAGCGACCGGAACAATTGCAGCAATCGAGTCAGGGTAAGCCGCAGCTGTCTCCCACGTCCCGTAGCCCCCCATGCTGTATCCCGTCAAATAAACGCGTTGTGGATTAATATTGTACTCTTGACAAGCAGCAACCATAAAACGATGAACGTCATTGGCGCTCCAGCCATGCTGCGGGCGGCACTGGGGCAAAACAACGACTGCCGAGTATCCGTCTAAAGACTGCAATAAAAACTCTGCATGATGACGAAAATCTTCAGGTTCATTTCCCCGCTCTCCGCTGCCATGTAGGAAAACCAGGAGTGGCCAAGCCGATTGTTGGTGATAAGAAGCTGGCAGGCTGACAAGACAAGCTTCAGCCAGGCAACTGCCGGCAAAATTTTCACCCAAGTAATCTACACCTAACTTCCCCGGCGCAGGCAAGTTCCACCAGCGGTTCAATTCAGGCTCAAAGCACAAGCCAAGCAAACACAATGTCAGCGCGGCAATCGCCAGTCTGGACCAAAATCTCAACACTTCTGGCATTACGAACCCGGGGTTGATGCGGACATCCTGTTTTTTGCCGGAGAGATGCTTGGCAATTTCTGGCTTCTGCTCAAACAGAGCGGCACCTCCCTGCCTAGCGCTACGATACAATAAAAGTTGGGGGAACTCAAACGGTCAGTGTGCCGCGCGAATTCACATGTTCTAAATCGTTTGGCAATTGAGTTTCATCCGCCTCATCTTATTCTTGGCTCGATGTTGATATCATATTCTGACGAAGCCACGCGATTGCTGAGTAGGGGACCGGACAGTAAGCGTCGTCCTCAGCTTCGACCAGCCGGTAAAGGCAGTCACGCATCCCGAGAACTTTTACCCCTGCTTTTTAAAGTTGATGATGTTTACACGGCAGAAATTCACAAACTGAATTCCAAAAAGTAGTTTCTAAAATCCCAAAGAAACCAGCAATTATCACCCTTTAAAAAGGGTAAAATTCAACAGTCTAAACGCCTTCAAACAGATGCACCTTATCAAGCGTTTCGAAAACGAAAATGGGCACCGGATTCGGTCGATGATCTTTAGTTTCAGCTTGCAGCAGAGTTTGACGCTTGCCCAAAAAACTATTTGATAACATCTCCCACTATCTCACGCTGATAAAGTTGTGGCAACGAAATAACGACTGGAGTAATGATGCGACCAGTGACTGATCAACTTGGATCTCCGGCTGAGAGAGAGGTTCAACCTTTAAGAAGAAATCCTAGAGCTGTGCTCGAAACCTGGCTGACACGCGGTTGCTCATTGGCGGTGGTTCTGCTGATGTCTTATTTGGTGTGGGACTATGGAGGACGCGATATGTGGTTTCGCGTTACGGCGGATTCGAGAAGCTCCGACTGGATGAAGAAGGGATTGGTCTTGTGGTTGGATGCTGAGCAGGCGACTCCGGTGATGGGTGGAGAAACTGCATTTCAACTTTCGGCATGGCATGATCGTTCCGGCCGGGGGAATTCCGCATTCCTGACAGAAAATGGTTCCGTTAGATGGTTGCCGCATGCTGTTGCAGGTCGGCCGGCGATTGAGTTTGACGGTAGTGGATTTCTGGTAACAGAACCGATCCGTGTGCCGCTGGGGCCTGTCTCAGTGTTCGTCGTAAGTCACCGACCTGCAAGCATGTCCAACCAAAACAAATGGCAGCGTCTGGTGTCCAGCTGGGACAGGGAATCTCCGGGGGACAACAAAATGCCCAGTTTTTGCTTAACAAGAGGGACTGTAGAACTAGCCGAGCCTTGCGAAACGGTCGTCGATGAGGTGCATCTACCGGAAGCTGTCATTGGCGGATTAGGAATCGGTGGAAATGTTCGCGATGGTAGTGGCTTATTTCACGGAATGATTTGCGAAGTCATGGTTTTTGATCAAAATTTTATCAACGAAGCGCAGGTGGCAACAGTCAGGAACTATTTGAGCACCAAATGGCAAGCCAAGCTCGCTTGTCTGGAGCATGGCTGGAATCGAATTGGAGAGCTGGAGAATCCACCAGTGCGGTCAAATGGAGAATTTCCATTGTCGGATCAACAAAACTCGCAAGAGTGGATCAAACAGAACCAGTTCTCCGACGAGTTTGAAGGAGAGGAATTGGACGAAAAAAAGTGGTGGAAGAAGAATCCCGATTGGCTGGGCCGACCTCCAGCATTCTTCTCCGCAGAAAACGTTGCTGTTTCTGACGGTCAATTGCAGTTAACCTTTCGCCGTGATACTCCACCAGAAGAATTGATTGAAAAAGGCTTTCGCAATTACAGTTCAGCGTCTGTCGTTAATCGCGAGTGGGTCAAGTATGGGTATTTTGAAATTTTCGCGAAACCGATGCGGTCGGCGGCATCGAGTTCGTTTTATCTCTCTACGGGAATGGGAAAGGAGACAGCCACTGAGATTGATGTGTTTGAATTGGGTGGCAACGCGCTTTGGCGAAAGCGTTTTTACCAAACGAACGTTCATGTTTTTCATACGCCAACGAACAAAACACCGTGGCGCAGGGAACGTCGTTGGATTGCACCATGGGATTTGGCCGATGACTTTCACGTTTACGGGTTGGATTGGAACGAACAGGAAATTGTGTACTATGTTGATGGCGTGCCAGTTCGACGACTCGGAAATACTCATTGGCATCACGCCATGAAATTAGTAATCGATACCGAATCAATGTTTGGTTGGCTGGGGACCCCCGTTGAGGCGGACTTACCATCCACCTACAAGGTGAAATATGTACGCTGCTGGAAACGACGGTTGCCTCTGGAGAAGCACCTGCCCACGAAGAAATAGTTTTAACGCAAGTATCCTCCAGCACGGTTGCTAGCGTATGGTTAAACCCGCCAAATTGGGGCGCTGGTGACGGCCAGAAGAACAATCGTATCGCCATGGTCACGCAGCTTTTATTTGAAACTCCGAAGCCGATTGGTGCGGTTCCAAAAAGTCTTCTCCTTTTCAAGAAGCAGCTTTGCCTCTCCAAAAGCGCGAATTAGTCCCACTTTTCAGATTGAGTTACTTCTCCCCACTCACTTAACCACCTGAATTTCTGGCAAAAAATTCAGCAAAAAAAAATCTAAAGATTGAAAAGCCGATACAAAAGGTTAAGGTAGAGTGACTTCTTATCTTCTTTTGCAAACAGGTGATGGCATGAAAAAGTCGAGAATTGAGGCTTTTACTTTAGTCGAACTGCTTGTCGTAATCGGGATCATAGCAATCTTGATCGGGTTGCTGTTGCCCGCTGTGCAGTATGTCCGCGAAGCAGCAAGACGTACGAGCTGTTTGAATAATCTTAAGCAACTTGCCTTGGCCACTTTGAGTTTCGAGTCTTCTCAGGCGAGATTCCCGACTAGTGGACTCGGTGCCGAAGGATTTGAAGTGGGTGGAGAAAGACGTCCACTATTTGGGCTGGAAAACGGAAGCCATTTCTTCCAAGTCCTTCCGTTTATTGACCAAGCTAACCTGCACGCCAGACGTGCCAAAGAGGGCTGGGACTGGGAGACGGTATTGCAGCGACCAGTCCCCGCAATGAACTGCCCAACACGTGGCAGCGAAAGGTTTCACACGTTCTCGGAGGCGACCGGTGCTAGGGCAGCAATTACGGATTACGCCGCATTTGTAATGAACGATAAAATTGTTAATGACTTAGAAGAGAACTTTGAGTTGTCTCTAAGCTATAGTCCGCCCGACAACAACTTTGGCTTTACCGGTGCAGAGAGATGGAATGAAGAAAGAGACAGGTATCGTGGCGTAATATCCAAGGGTGGAAACGTTAACGGAACTCGTTTAACAAGGAAGTACTCTCGAATTAGATTTAGTCACATATCTGATGGAACCTCAAACACAATGCTGTTCGGGGAAAAAGGAGCCAGGACAGATCAATACAACACAAGAGAGGGAGCTTGGTGGGAGCAAAGAGGTCAACTTTTTCCAGGCTGGTCAACGATGAGAGCATGGGGGGATGCGCGAAGGCTTCTCCCGGACAGCGATCTACGATCAATCACCCAACAGGGGACTTTTGGCTCTGCTCATCCGGGTCTTGTTAATTTTTGCTTGGCAGACGGGGCGGTTCGCGGTGTAAGCATCAATATCAATACGTTGGATTTCTATCGCTTCGTTGCTCGAGCTGATGGCCAAGTCGTCAATGTCAACGAGCTCTGATGAAGCATTCAGACTCAGGTCCCACTTATCCTCCTGGCTATATGCCTCAACTTGATGCGCTGCGGGCCATCGCCGTGGCGATGGTTGCAGCCCATCATTGGTTTCCTGCAACACACCGGCTCGGATTCAACTTAGGAGCGACGGGCGTCCAACTATTCTTCGTAATCAGTGGGATGCTAATAACGTCCATTCTTTTGCGGTGTCGTGAAAATGAAGACATCTGGTTTTCCATTAGGTCTTTTTTTGCGAGGCGATGCCTGCGGATATTTCCCCTTTATTATCTGGCAATTGCGGTTGTCTGTTTGCTTAATTTTCAGTCCGCCCGAGACACGGTACTTTGGAATGCTTTTTATCTTTCCAATATCTATATGTTTTGGAATCAGCAGTGGAATGGAAACCTTTCGCATTTCTGGTCTTTGGCAGTAGAAGAGCAATTCTATCTATTTTGGCCTTGGTTAATCTGCTTTATTCCCAAAAGAAGCCTCCTGCCAGTAGTTCTCTCACTTGTTGCCATTGGCATAGCAACTCCCTACTTGGCTCATCTTGCATTTCCAGGGATAACACACGTACCAGTGCTGACAATATCATGTTTTGATGCGATTGGACTGGGGGGAATTATTGCGTTAGCAAAAACTGGCAACAACATCGCAGAAAGTATTTCCGAATGGTCAATCATTGGCTTCCCATTAATCCTCCTCCTAAAAAATTTGAGCGAGTTTGGCTGGCAAGTCCCCAGCGTTCATTACTTTGCCGAACAAACGGCAATTTTGCTCTGTCTGGTTTGGGTCGTCCAAAAAACTTCTAGAGGTTTCACGGGCGTTATTGGAGCGTTGCTCGAGAATAAAACACTGATCTTCCTGGGACGAATCAGTTACGGATTATACTTGATCCATAGTTTTGCACCTTCAATTTGCTATCGGTTGACCTCTGAACTAGGCCTTCCTTTCCTTTCACATGGATTGATTGGCGTGCTCGTAAGAGTCCTGATTACGGTCTGTCTTGCGGTTATGTCATGGTTATTATTTGAATCTCCAATCAACGCCTTCAAGTCAAAATTTCCTTACGAGAGAAGCAAGCGCCTCTGACTGTCGTTGGTGAGCGTTCTTTGAACTACAGTTCCTTTTTCTCGCGTTCTTTTCTTCGGATGTCGTCGATGGTCCAGCGATGTTGCGGATTGGCTTTGAGCCACACGTCCGGCAACAAGTAGTCAAGCTCCGTCGATGTGATCGGATCG
>CALCJM010000174.1 GCA_937967505.1 uncultured Pirellulaceae bacterium
GACATCGTCCGAATCAAGGGCCTGCTGTTGATTGAACGGACAAGGATGTCCGTTCCACGCACCAACGTGGCTACGCTCGCCAGAGCGTGGACGGGCTTGCCTGTTGACTCCAGCGACAGGTTGTTGGCTCAGCCACGTGAAAGCGTTAGCCCGAAACGGCGTGTTTGGACATCATCCGAATCAAGGGCCTGCTGTTGATTGAACGGACAAGGATGTCCGTTCCACGCACCAACGTGGCTACGCTCGCCAGAGCGTGGACGGGCTTGCCTGTTGACTCCAGCGAGAGGTTGTTGGCTCAGCCACGTGAAAGCGTTAGCCCGCGACGGCGTGTTTGGACATCGTCCGAATCAAAGGGCTGCTGTTGATTGAACGGACAAGGATGTCCGTTCCACGCACCAACGTGGCTACGCTCGCCAGAGCGTGGACGGGCTTGCCTGTTGACTCCAACGACAGGTTGTTGGCTCGGCCACCTGAAAGCCTTAGCCCGGACTAAATCAGTGAAGCAATCTCTTCGGGGAGATGCAGCAGATCCTGATTGACTTGCGTGGCAACGTGACCGATGACCGTGATCATGGGGCTTTTCATGCGGACCGCCGCGACCTGTTCGGCGATCGTGGCAACGGTTGCCGCTGTCACGCGCTGGTCGGATTGTGTCGCGCGTTCGATACTGGCGGCCGGTGTGGCAGGATCCATGCCCGCTTCGATCAATGCACCAGTGATTATTGGCAGGTTGCGGCAGGCCATCATTAATACCAGGGTATCGATATTCACCAACGATCCAAAATCAAAACTGTGCTTGCCCAGATTGGGATCGGTGTGACCGGTCAACACGGCGAAGGAACGAGCCACGCCGCGTGAGGTCACCGGAATACCGACCGACGCCGGGCCGGCGATGCAACTGCTGACACCCGGGACGACGACACATGGAAGTGATTGGGCACCGCAGGCGTCGATCTCTTCCTGAGCGCGTCCAAAAACAAACGGATCGCCGCCCTTGAGTCGTACGACGATTTCTCCCTTCATACCGTGAGTCACTAGTAACTGGTTGATTTCTGCTTGGGAAACGCGGTGATGGTCAGGGTATTTTCCCACATCGATCAGCAGTGCTTCGGGCCGCGCCCACTCAAGCACTTCGGCCGGGATCAAACGGTCGTGGATGATCGTGTCAGCCTGTTGGATCAGGCGCATGCCACGGACGGTGATCAAGTCCGGATCTCCCGGGCCAGCACCAACCAGATAAATTATTCCACGGCGACAAATCATAGGATGGGTATCAACAGGGTGTTTCAGGTGAGTGGCTCGAGGGTGGGCAGGGTTACTGGAGTGCCATTTTTCAATTCGGCGAGTGCCAGTTCGATGCACAGGTCGGCGATTTCGGGGTACATCCCAATCGGTAGATCGCAGATGCAAATCCGGTGCCCATCCACGTGGTCGGTTTGTTTCCGGTTGGGGAATTCCACCTCCGGGCCGGCATCCAGGCCAAAAGCCTCGGGGATATCGACCGTTGTATGAGGACCGCGACTGATTAAAAACGGAATTACAACGGTATGCGGCGTGTCTATTTTTTGGGCAACTGCCTCGGCCTCGGGATCCTGATCCAGAAACGCGATTTCGAATGTCAGTTCGGGCCGAAGTTGCTTCAATTGATCCAGCAGATCGTAGGTCGATTTGCAGCTGTTGGCGTTGCGACGGGTGCCATGCCCGACCAGCACCACGGTGGTATCATCCGTTCGCATACCGTCAGCGGTCATCGTTGCATCGATCCGGGCCGCTGCGAGGCCGGCAATCCTTTTGTGCATTCCCACCACTGGCGAGATGAAAATTCGGCATTGCTGGTGGTTAGGGTTTTCTGCGATTCGTTTGGGGATCACTGACTGTAGATAGTAACCGACGCTGGTCATCGCCGGTACGATCACGACATCGCCCTCGGGGAGATGTGCAAGGAAATTGGTCATCAGCGGGTCACCGTTAAGAAACGCGGGCGTGACTGCTGAAAAAATATCGGTTGCTGAAATGGAATCGGCCAAATCATACAGCGGTTGATTGGAATCAGGTGCGGCAAGCGAACCGTGAGCCCCGAGGACCAGTGCACATTGGGTTGGCTTTTGCATGTTGTTGGCTCCGATCGTGATGGCACGCGTGGGATTCGGGGAGGTGTCTACATTCTTTAAGAAAATGGAACGGGCATGGAGGTCCATTCTACGGCGGCAACCGGGCTCTACGACAATTGCACCAGTGGGGCAATCTGATCGAAAGTTGGTTCTTCTTTTCCGGTCACGCGCGTGCGTGTTTCGCTGCGATTGAGCAGGCGCTGATAGAAATCGCCCAAGCCCTCATTGTCCTGGCGATCATTTTTGTACTTTAACAGTAATGGTTCGAGCGTTTCGATTGCTTCTTCAATTTTGACATCGGCTGCATAGAGATCGGCCATCCGATCACCGGCCAGTCGACCACCGACGAACAAGTGATAGATCCCCGGTCGTCGACCGACAAAGGCGATATCAGCGGTGTAGGGCCGCGCGCATCCGTTGGGGCAGCCTGTCATACGGATCGTCAGTTTGGTATCTGCCAGGCCAAGTGTTTCGAGTTTGTTTTCGATGTCGGTCACTAGGTCTGGCAATGCGCGTTCCGATTCAGAGACCGCCAATCCGCAAGTTGGCATTGCCGGGCAGGCCATTGAGTATCGGCGGGCATTGGACAATGTTTCGACGCGCGCCACGTTGTGTTGATCCAACAGTGCTTCCAGAACAGGAATCTGGTCCTCTTTCAAACCGGTAAATAACAGGGATTGTTGAGCGGTAAAGGTCACGCCCACGCCTAATTGTTCGACAATCGCGCGGAAGGCGGTCTGGTTCTTTGATTGGTCGTTGTCTAGGATTCTGCCGTTTTCCACAAACACGCCGTAGAACCAGTGATCGTCGTCCTGTTTGTGCAATCCCAGCCAGTCCTGGTTATCGACCATTGGTGTGGCGCGGAACGGGTGGATGTCGAAATCAGAACGTTTTTTCATTTCGGCCTGGAACCATTCGATTCCTCTTTCGCCAATCAGATACTTCAACCGCGCCTGTTTGCGGTCGTTACGATTACCGAAGTCGCGATAGATCGAGGCGACATTCTGAATGGCTTGGACTCCATCGGCGACGGAAACGAAGCCCACCTGATAGGCGATTTGTGCGTAAGTGTTCGCACGACCGTGGCTCATCCCCAGTCCGCCACCGGCGACAACGTTGTAACCAACCAGTTTGCCGTCCTCGACGATTCCAATCAGTCCGGCGTCGTAGGAGTAGACATCGATTTGATTGTCTCCCATCACCGTCACGCCGACCTTGTATTTTCGCGGCAGGTAGGTTTTGCCGTAGAAGGGTTCGACTTCATCGGTTAGATGCTGACGCTCACCGTCGATCCAGATCTCATGATAAGCGCCAGTTTTGGGAGCCATATCGGCAGCCACTTCGTCGGCCGTTTTGCGAATTTGGGTGTAGACTTCGTCGGTGAAGGGTGGAGCGGAAGCCATCACGTTGCGGCACACATCGCCACAGGCAGCCAGAGTGGTCATCAGCGATTCGTTGATGGATTTCATCGTCTGGCGGAGGTCGTCCTTGATCACGCCGTGATACTGGATCGCCTGACGGGTGGTAATTCGAATCGACCCGGAGGTGTATTTCTGGGCCATCGCGTCGAGGTCCAGATACTGTTTGGCCGTTGCCACACCACCGGGCAAAGCGATTCGGATCATGAAGCTGTAAGCCTTGCCGAGACCTTCCTTGCGTCGTTCGGCACGTTGGTCACGATTGTCCTGCTGGTAGGTGCCGTGGAATTTAAGCAACTGAAGATCGTCGTGCTCAAATTTCTCCGCGGCGGGATCCTTCAGCACTTCATCAATGGTGCCACGCAGCAGCGCTCCTTGGTCTTTGGCAACTTCTACTTTGGAGGGAGCGTTTTTGTCTTTCGCCATGAGTGGTTCTTCTGTCAAAAATGATGAACGAAATTTGTTTTGGTTCGAAATCCGGTTGGGTCTTCAACGCCGGATTCGAGATTGGATTCGGTGTTTAAATATTGAAGTGCAACCCGCACTCGTCCTTGTTTTTTCCGGCCCAGCGACCATCACGCACGTCAGAATCCGGGGTTGAACCGGGGACCTGCTGGGTGCAGTGAAAACAACTGACGCTGGGATAGCCTTGTAAGTGCAGCTGGTTGAAGGGTACTTCGTTTTCCTGAATGTAGTTCCATACGTCGCCGCGCGACCAACTGGCGAATGGGCAAAATTTCAGGATCTGGTATCGCCAGTCCCAACTGACGACTTCGGTGTTGGCGCGCGACTTGGTTTGTGAACGTCGCAGCGCCGTGATCCACACGTCGTAGTTGACCACATTTTGTTTCATCGGGACGACTTTACGGATGTGGCAGCACAGGTTTGGATTGTTCTTCCACAGTTCGTTGCCGTAGGTCTGGGCCTGTTGTTCGACAGTGACCTCCGTTTGCCAGGCAACAAAGTTCAGCCCATCACAACGTTCGGTCAGCTTCTTTCGCAGTTGGTGTGTTTCGGGAAAAAAGAATCCCGTATCAATGTATGCTACCGTAATCGGTTCCAGATCAAACTCTTTAACCGCTTTGTCGCACATGTCGATCAGAGCACAACCTTCCATCCCAAACGAACTGGACAGGACGATGCGACGGCCGGCAAAACGTTGCAGTCCCCATTTTACCAAATCGGCGGGAGAGGAATCCTCCGAGATCAAGTTTTCGTCCGCAACGGGGGCAGGTGCCAGTTCAATTTCCTGTGAGGGAACCGAATCCGCGGCCGCGTTGGTATGATTTAACTGAACCAGGGGCGTGGACGCAGGCGGCTCCGAAGCAGCACCGGCAGCGTCTTGCTGTGCTTTCTTCGATGCTTCGGGTTGGTCATTCATGGGAGCGGTCAATCAGGTTTATTTGAAATTCAGAAGTTCAGTTAAAATGGCCACTGAGAGTGCTGCCCCCGTGCCCGCCCCGTGGAAATCAAACAAAAAAACCGCAGGGGTCCCCGCGGTCGTGTGGCTGGCAATACTTGCAATTCGAACGATCCGGAGCCAAAAAAATCAGGCGCTGCTACAGCAACACGAATGATGGAAGCAGAAGTAATGGAATCGTGGACGCATGTTGCAAGCGGTGTGAATGTGGTATGGCGGTGCTACAGAAGCCACCATTTTTGTCCTAAAATCAGTTTCGTCAACCTTAAAGGTCAATCTTCAACCTTCTGGGCAGATCAATTCGGGTGGAAAACCACGGATAATCTCCGTTACCCGAGGTGAAAACACAATCGGCCCCCGCAAGAGTCGCCCAGGGCGTGGGTTTTAGCCATAGCGACAGGGTGAGCGGATCTGTGATACGGTGGCATTCGCGCCCATTTTTTGATGCCATCCGGATTTTCGCGTCCGCCGCAATCTCCCGCCTGCGGTTAAGCGCCTGATTTTAAGCGCCTGTTCTGTAAAGGCTTGTGTTTGAACGCCTGTGTCGAGTTGTCGAGGGTCCACCAGTGAGGTGCCACAGTTGCCAAAAAGGGGCTCGGCCAGCGTGCCAATTTGGCCAAAATGAGATGTAAAACTCAATTTGAGACGCACGGATGTTCGAAAAACCCCTGTTTTTACCGAAGCAGATTTTTTTTTCCGTTTTGGCCTGCCAAGTGCGGTAAGAAAAGTCGTGGCCAAGCGTGCTTGCGATTGTTTGGCCGCAAGGACAATTGGAAGAGGAGAGGCACGTTGTCGAGGGCGTGCCTCTCATCAACCTGATTGTTCGACGAAGATTGGAATGTGGTTTTCGAGTACGCGTTAAGCAGTTGGTAGAGGTTCGAACTACCGGCAGGCTGGCGCGTACTTTCTTTATGCGCTGGTTTACCCGCGCACTTTTTCACTTGCTTTTCCTGATGCCACTGGCAGTTAGGAATTTACCATCCGTTGGCGACGTCGCCAGCGTCGGAGCGCAGCTGGCAGCATCGCCAACGGTAAGCTTTCAACTGCCAATCGTCTTATGCCGCTGGTGCGCGTGTCTGTGTTCATGTGTGAAACTTGTTGATCCGCTGGGTTCGGTGTCCGCGGGCGTTCGTCAGGAACGGTTGTTTTTGAGGACTGTTTTGGCATTGTAAACGGCCTGACCGGAATCAACGAACTCCTGCAGAATTTCGCAAGCCTCAACGGCCAATATACCTTCGGTCACTTCAATTCCTCTTCGTTCAAGTTCTTCTTTCCACCGGGGATGGATGGCTCCTTCGTCAAATCCGGCGATCGATTCGACCTGTTTGCTGGAGGCGGCAATTACCACTGAAGTGACGCCGGACCACGGAATTGAACCGTAACACATGGCACATGGTTGAGCGCTGATCACCAGTTGGTGTTCCGGCAAACCTTCTGCGCCCAGGTCAAAGGATCCGACTTTCGACTGGGCCAGCATCAACGTTACGATTTCCGCGTGTGCCGACGATATGCCTAACGGTGTCACGCGATTGACTCCAACGACTATCGGTTTTCCGGACTCTTTTTCGAAAACGCCTGCCGCAAACGGACCGCCGGTTTGTTTTTGGACATTTAAGCCTGCAAAACGAATCACGGCACGCATGCGGTCTTCCACGGAATCGATTGAATCAGGAAGGTTGGCGTTTTCACTAACCGCCCAGGGCGGCAGGTCGATCATGACATTCATGGGCAGTAAATCGATCAGTTTTGGGAAACGTGCAGGGGAAATGTGTAGTAAAGTCAACTTTGTGCGGGCATTCGGAGTATAACGACAATTATGCGACTGGCAGTTAGGAATTTACTATCCGTTGGTGACGCTGAGAGCATCGGAGCGCAGCTGGCAGCATCGCCAACGGTAAGCTTTCAACTGCCAATCGCATTAAACGAATCCGACAGCAAGCAATCCCCGGTTTAATTGAGTCTGACAATGTATCAACCCATGAACGCCAAATTTACGGTGATGGCGATCGCCTTTATTGCTTTCCTTGATCCAACACGGCTATTTTCGCAAACTGATAAATCGTCAATCGACGCACCGCCGGTCGCCGTCCGTCGTTGGCCGGAGGAAGGTTTTACGA
The DNA here is from genome assembly GCA_937967505.1 of uncultured Pirellulaceae bacterium. Taxonomy (GTDB): domain Bacteria; phylum Planctomycetota; class Planctomycetia; order Pirellulales; family Pirellulaceae; genus Mariniblastus. Next base: position 7,067 of record CALCJM010000174.1, read on the forward strand.
TCGAAACGATGGGTAATTTGCATGTGGGCATTGGATTGACCGCCGCAGATTCGGGGCGTCTGCCCCGACCGGTCGATATGCAGGTTGAAGACTTGCAACCCGCTGGAGGAGCGATGCTGCGATGGTCCGTTGAAACATCTCGTTCGGTCACGCAACCGGTCACGCAGTCGGCAGCGCTTGGCGAGAACCGCGGTGGTATTTTTCATGTCGATTACGATGTCAAAGTTTCTAGGGACGCCTGGAACACAGCGGGTGTGACTCAGGTTACCGCGGCCGATTTGGTGATCGTCAACTTAAACGCGGCATCATCGGAAGGGGTTGATGGATGGATCAAACACTTGGAACGTGAAACCAATTCCGGCAGCTCACAGATTGAAGCATCGCGATTGGTTGTGATTGCGACCGCAGACATCTTCAACGAAATGCGGTTGAAGAAAATCCATGGCCAACTTCGACCGCAAACGATGATTGTCAGCGCCGGTATTGGTAAAATTGGTGCCGAAACGGTCGAGGTCATTTCTCACAATACCGTCGCGCTGTCGGCAGCGGAAAAAAATGACCAAGACGAAAAAAAACGGTCCGTAACCCAGTTTGTTTCTTTGGGCGATCAACCGTGGAAAATGTCGGATGAACTTGCCCGTCTGTATGCGAAAAAAGAAGCGGCCTGTCAATCGTCACGTGAAATGTTCGCTAAACTTTCTGCCACACAGATGAACTTCAAGCCCGGGGACGGCACGCACACTGCGCGTTGGAATGCCGAACATATGATGGGGCGTGAGCTGCTGTTTTTCTCCCAGATCTATCACGCCGTTGATCCACGTATCACCGTTATAGATCTCAACCCGCGTCAGATGCCCGACGCGTATACGTTTGCTCATCCTGACTGGAGCGGTGCCGAAGAGGCCGCCCAAATGATGCGTGTTGAGGCATTTACCCGCCGGTTCGCATATTTACTGGAGGGAATGAATTTGGACGAAAAAACCAAAGGCAGCAAATTTTGGTCGCCGCGCGGATTACTGGAGCAAATGGAGCGACACTACAAACAACATTCGGCCAATGTGATCAAGAAGATGGACCTGGAAGGTTGGCCAAACGATGAGCAATAAGCCCCGGCAACAATAAATCAGCGTTAAGCGAATAGGGCATCGTGATTTTGAAGGGTGGCAAGCGGCCCTGGCCGGTTCCAATGTCCGTTGAATCTGCCCGATCTGACGCCTGCCAATGGCAGGATCTTGGCCGGACTTCCTGCCAATGTCCTGATGACAAAACGGTCTTGTTGGAACACAATATGCGCCAGCCAAACTGGCTCTATGGACTATTCGCGTTTTTTACTCCGGCTTACGAAACACAATGGCATCCCCACACCGCATTATTTACACTCTCACTGACGAAGCTCCCGCCCTGGCAACACGCTCGTTTTTGCCCATCGTTCAGGCATTCGCCCAATCCTGCAATGTCGCCGTCGAGACCCGTGACATTTCGGTTGCCGCTCGTATCCTGGCCGCATTCCCGGAACACTTGACCGCCGATCAAAAAACGGCTGACGCGCTGGCCGAACTTGGTGAATTGGCCAAAACACCGGAAGCCAACATTATCAAATTGCCCAACATCAGTGCCTCGATCCCCCAAGTCAAAGCCGCCATTGAGGAACTACAGGCCAAGGGCTACGCCGTTCCCGATTTTCCCGATGACCCGCAAACGGACGAAGAAAAATCGATCCGTCAACGATACTCAAAAGTGCTTGGCAGCGCCGTCAACCCTGTCCTGCGTGAAGGCAACTCGGACCGTCGCGCCCCGCGCGCTGTCAAACAGTATGCCAAAAAGAATCCGCACTCGATGGGGGCGTGGTCGGCCGATTCCAAAACGCACGTCGCCACCATGGGCGCGGACGATTTCTGCTCCAATGAAAAATCGACGACCATTAAGCAAGATGGAACCTTGAAAATTGAATTGGTCGCCGGGGGCAAAACAACGGTGCTCAAGGAGTCTGTTGCTGTTTTGGCCGGTGAAGTCGTCGATGCCACCGCAATGAACTGCGCGAAACTTCAGAGCTTTCTTGAATCCGAGATCGCCGATGCCAAACAGCAGGGCGTGCTGTTTTCGTTGCATATGAAAGCCACGATGATGAAGGTTTCCGATCCCATCATTTTTGGCCATGCCGTCAAAGCATTTTTTGCAGACGTATTTGGCAAACACGCTGATGTGTTGGAGACTGCCGGGGCCAACCCCAACAACGGCTTGGGCAATGTACTGTCCAGCCTCGAATCGTTACCGGCAGACAAACGCACGGAAGTTGAAAACGATATCAAGGCTGCCATTGAAAATGGGCCAGACCTAGCGATGGTGAACTCCGACAAGGGAATCACCAACCTGCACGTGCCCAGTGACGTGATTATCGATGCATCGATGCCGGCGATGATCCGTACATCGGGGCAAATGTGGAATGCCGAAGGCAATCAGCAGGACACTAAAGCGGTTATCCCGGACAGCAGTTATGCTGCGGTTTATGCGGAAACCGTTGCGTTTTGCAAGCAGTACGGCGCATTTGATCCCACCACAATGGGCTCGGTTCCCAACGTGGGATTGATGGCGCAGAAAGCCGAAGAGTACGGATCACATGACAAAACATTCGAAATCCCGGAGGCGGGGAAGGTGGTGGTCACCGACGATAGCGGAGCGATCATTTTCGAACACGAGGTTCAACCCGGTGATATCTGGAGAATGTGCCAGGTGAAAGACGCACCGATTCGCGACTGGGTGAAACTGGCCGTCACGCGCGCTTCCGCGATGGGAGCGCCTGCGGTTTTTTGGTTGAACGAAGATCGTGCACACGACGCGCAATTGATTACCAAAGTCAACCGGTATCTCAACGACCACGATACCGATGGTTTACAAATTGAAATTCTCGCCCCCGGCGAAGCCACCAAATTTACACTGGCCCGAGTCAAAGACGGTCTGGACACACTGTCGGTGACAGGAAACGTCCTGCGTGATTATCTGACTGACCTGTTTCCGATTCTTGAATTGGGGACCAGTGCCAAAATGCTGTCGATCGTGCCACTGATGAATGGTGGCGGACTGTTTGAAACGGGGGCCGGTGGTTCGGCACCCAAGCACGTGCAACAGTTCGTAGCGGAAAACCACTTGCGTTGGGATTCACTGGGAGAGTTTCTGGCGTTGGCCGTTTCGCTGGAGCACTACAGCGAAGTGGCAAATAATCCCCAGGCAAAGATTCTCGGTTCGACTCTGGATGATGCCACCGGGAAACTGCTGGATGAAGGCAAGTCGCCGTCGCGGAAAGCGGGCGAGATTGATAACCGGGGCAGTCATTTCTACCTAGCGTTATACTGGGCACAGGCGCTGGCCAATCAGGATGTTGACGCGCAACTGAAGACCCGTTTTACCGCACTGGCCGAAAAACTGGCGGCGAATGAAGCTGCGATTGTGGCTGAGTTAAACGACATTCAGGGCCGGCCGGTTGATATCGACGGATATTATCTGCCCAGTGAGGACAAGGTCGCCGCTGCCATGCGTCCCGTCAAAGCACTTAACGAGGCGCTCGAAGCGCTGAACACGTTATAGCCGTCACCGGTCGCAACAATTGAAATCCTGTGAAACAAATTCTCGCCATCATCAAACCGTATCTTGCCGAAAAGGTGATTGAAGCCATTTCGTCCGACGGTGTTGAGCAGGTAATCATTCGCGAGGTCAAGGGGTATGGCCGGCAGAAGAATTATTTGGAAAGCTACAGCGAGAACGAATACTCGCTTGCTTTCGTCCCCAAAGTCGAAATTTCGGTCTGGGTCGAAGACGACCACGTCGATACCGTGGTTGATAAAATCGTTAAAGTTTCCCGTACCGGTCGCCTAGGAGACGGTAAAATCATGGTTCTGCCAGCAGTCGCTCCGTTGCTGTAAGAATTTGGAACTGGTCAATGTGGCGCGGTTGGCCGATACTCAAGACTCTGTCATCAGTTAAAATAAGGGGCTCAGAGCTTGCTCTGGTCCTTTCTTTTGGATGTCCATTCGTCAATTCAATTGCTATCTGTTGGAACCAGGTTAATGACCCAAATCATGTGCAAACCATATACGCGCGTTCTGTTTTTCGTTTTGGGCGTCGCCTTGATGACGACGGGCCAATCGATTGAAGCTCAGGAAACGGTCAGTTTCGAGCATCAGATCCAGCCGTTCATCAACAAATACTGCATCGAATGCCATCAGGGTGAGGATGCCGATTCGTTCCGCATGGACAACGACGAAATGATGGAGTACGTCGTCGCCGGGAATCCTGACGAAAGCGAAATCTATTCGCACATGACATTGCCGGAAGACGATGACATGCTGATGCCGCCGATCGATTACTCGCCGCGTCCCACTGGCCCGGAGATGATGCTGGTCAAAACGTGGATTCAACAGGGAGCCAACACCGGCGCGGGGGATGAATCCGCGGCGGCCGATCCGGCACCCGTTGCTGCACCGCGCGAGGTTTCCAAATTCGAAAAACACATCTACAACGCGGTCGGTTCGCTGCATACAGCTGCGGTTCATCTGCCAATTGGCCTGCTGCTGGCGGCAGGGCTGTTTGGCCTATTTTCACTGCGCGGCAATTTTGTCATGAGCGACTGTGCGTACTATTGTTTGTGGCTGGGAACGTGGGGGGCAATCTTTGCTTGTGTTTCCGGTTGGTGGTACAGTCCGATGGAAAATCGGGGCACCGTGGTTGCGTTTAACGACCTGTTCGATCAGAACCATAAAGTTTTCTGGCACCGCACCGGAGGACTGATTGTCACAATTGGGGCAGTTCTGGTGTGTCTGATTGCCAAACGCACGCGCGATAGCGACCCGGATGAGGGAACGATGTGGAAACTGGGCGCGATCGTCATTGCCGCAGCGATTGGCTGGGTGGGGCACGAGGGGGGCGAGCTGACCTATGGAAAGAAACACTACAAAGACCTTAACGCCATCATTGAAATGGTGACCGATCCGCAGCGCGATGATTTTGAAGCTGAAACCGATCCGGCCATCGGTGACACATCGCCACCGGCCGCTACAGATGCGCCGACGATTGATTTTTAGTTCGCCAACCGGATGAAAACTGGCAATGGAAGAACTTCCCGGCCAACAACAAATCATTGCCGACCTGAACGCCGATGGGGAACAGGCTCTGGCAAAATATTTTTCGCTGCTGCGAACGCGGTTGGAGAAAGTCGTACGATTTCGGCTGGACTATCGCCTGAAGGGGCGCGTTAGCGAGTCGGACATTCTTCAGGAGACTTATGTCCGGGCGGCCCAGCGTCTGGACAGCTTTCTGAAAAAACCATCGATGCCGTTGTTTGTGTGGCTGCGATTGGAGACGCAGCAGCATCTTCTGGATGTTTATCGCAAGCACTTTGAGGCATCCAAACGCGACGTCCGCAAAGAGATTGCCTTTACGCGCCCGGCTCATGCAAGTACCGGCGATACCTCGATGGCCTTGGCTGCTCATTTGGTCGCCCAATTGACTTCCGTCAGTCAATTGATCGAAAAATCCCGCAAAATCGCGTTATTGGAAGATAGCCTGAACGAGATGTCGGAACTGGATCGTGAAGTGATCGCATTGCGGCACTTTGAAGAGCTTTCCAATATTGAAACGGCTGAAGTGCTGGGGATTGAGCCTTCGGCTGCCAGCAAACGGTACTTGCGGGCCTTGAAGCGTTTGAGAGAGATATTGGAGCTGCTGCCGGACTTTCACAGTCCCGACGGCCAAATTTGAGCGTGTGTCAAATTTGAGCCTGCTATAGTTGGGGGATGTCGCCGGATGGTTGGCCGGACAGCATGTCGGCAATGTTTCGACAGCACGGGCCAATAGTACAGATGCTTCCTTGAATTTTCGGCTCGCCACCAAAATCCGGGAAGAACCCTAATATACGCCTGATCTCACGCAAAAATCTACATGCAGGTACCGCTTCGACGATGAATCCTGACCCCGTTCCCAAGCTTCCATCCGAGGACTCCGACGAACTGCTCGAAAAAGTGGTTCAGCGGTTTACCAAAGAGGTGCGCGCGGGAAACGATCCGGATGTCGAACAATATGTTCGTGACTATCCGCAGCTGGCGGAGGACCTGAGTGATTTACTTTCCTCGATCGCCATGATCGAAGGGCTAAAGAGTTTTTCTCCGACGGCCTCCCAACCCCAGTCTCATTTTGCCGACATCAAGATCCCCGAGTATTTGGGCGAGTACCGGATTGTGGGTGAAATTGGACGCGGTGGCATGGGGATCGTGTTGGAGGCTGTCCACGAAACACTGGGCCGGCGCGTTGCAATCAAGGTCATGGTACCGGGCGCGATGACCACCTCCAGTCATCTGGAACGTTTTCACCGCGAGGCGATTGCTGCTGCCAGTTTGCATCACACCAACATTGTCAGTGTCTTTGGCGCGGGCGAAGATCAGGGCTTTCATTTTTACGTGATGGAGTTTGTTGACGGGAAATCGATCAGCCAAATCCTGAAACGCCATTCCCAAGAGAACCAGGAAACCAGGGTGCTGCATCCAACGGGGGGCTCCGACAGTCCTGACCTCGCAATGGTTCCGCAAAATCGGCCGAAACGCTGTGCACAATTTGAATTGGGCGATCAATCTCAAACCGGTCACGGGCAAAACGATTCAGCATCAGCGCTTCTGGGGCCCAACCGGTACAAATGGGTTGCCGAAACCGGCGTCCAGATCGCCGACGCACTCTCCTACGCTCACGAAAAAGAAATTTTACATCGCGACATCAAACCGGCGAATCTGGTCCTTGACCCCAACGACACGGTTTGGCTGACCGACTTTGGTCTGGCGAAATCAACTCAGGGAGGTCTTGACCAAACTGCGGTCACCAAAACGGGCGACATTTTGGGGACACCGCAATACATGGCTCCCGAATCATTCTCCGGAAACTACGACAGCCGGAGTGAGACGTATTGCCTAGGCCTGACGTTGTACGAACTGGCGACGCTTCAACCGGCATTTGCCAACGCTTCAACGCCTGAGGTAATTCGCGCCGTCACGACAGCCTCACCGGTGGCACCTCGAAAAATCGATCCTCAGTTACCTGCCGATCTAAGCACCGTGATTGAGAAGGCGATCGCCAAAGAGCCGCATCAACGTTACCAAAGTGCGGCTGAACTGCGGGACGATTTGCGGGCCTTTGTGGAAGACCGACCGGTTGGTGCCCGCCGCACCTCAATGCTGGGGCAGTTTGTGCGATTCAGTCGCCGCAATCCACTGGCGGCATCGTTGACGGGGCTGCTCTTGCTGGCGTTGGGGCTACTGGCCGCCACGGCAGCGGTGGGATACTGGGCCACCAACAGCGCCCTGAAAGATCTGCGGGAGAAGCAAATCCGTTTGCAGCAGGAGCAGGTCGCCACCAGCGAGGCGTTGCAACTGGCTGATGAGAACGCCAAAAAGATTGAAAGTCAGTTCCAGCGTGCTGAAACGAATGTGGATGTGGCCCTAGAGGCGTTTGACCAAGTGTTTCGTCAATTGATCGCGCGCGGCACGGGCCGATCGGGAGAGCTGGAAATCGACGGTTTTCAGGAGATGGCCGGTATCGAACGGGCCATCACCGTCGATGACGCGCGGTTTGTCGAAAAACTGCTCGAGTTCTACAAGCGTTTGGCGGTCGATAGCGATCACAATCGCGACTTTCGTACTGAATCGGCCACCGCATCACGGCGAATCGCCAATGTGTATCGGTTGGTTGGACAGCAGCAGAAATCTGCCGACGCCTATACCCGGGCAATCGAGACGTTTGAACAGCTGGCCATCGAACAGCCGCAATCCACCGCAGCACTGCTGAGCGCGGTTGCCACTCGCAACGAACGCGCCAGCCTGCTGGGGGCGGCAGGAAAATGGCGCGATGCATTGGCTGATCTGGCCAAATCGCGCCAGCAATTGGTCAGCCACGCGCGAGCCGAAGATGTTGAGGCAAAACTCTATCTGGTCCGCACACTTAATCAGCTGACTTCTGGTCCGGTCAAAATGATGTTTTCGAGTTCACCGCAAAACGAGCTTTCAACAGCCAGCCCTGACCGTAGAGGTCCCGGTGGCGTTGATTTGTTCAAACCGCCGATCAATGGGCATTTGCAACCCGCCCCAATTGGTGACATGGTCCAACAGGTCCATCAGCAGGCTGGTGCGGCGGTCGAACTGGCAACGCGTCTGCGTGAGGAAAATCCGGAAGATGACGAAATTCGTGTTGCGGGAGCCGAAAGCTTGTGTCATTTGGCGTTGATTGAACGGATGTTGGGCGGCGATGCCGGACCGCCGCTGGCCGCAGCGATGGATGAATTGCAGAAACTACAGCGTAAAACCCCCGACGAGCCCCAGTTTCAGTATCTGCTGGCGTTGACCAAGGCAATCGCGTCACAGGACCAGCAACCGAAGAAATCTCGCGCGCTGCTCATGGAAGCGCAAAATACATTGAAGGTGTTGACCACCCGGTTTAAGAGAATTCTGCCCTATCGCCAGCTATATGCAGCCGTTTGTATTGAGCTGGCCAGTCTTCAGGTCGATTCGGTCAGGCTCGAGGAGGCGCGCAAGAACCTGAGTCGCGCGGGCGAATTGCTGGTGCAGTTACGGGCCGACGCCGGTCGCGATCTGGGTACCAAGCTAAACCGAAAGAAACTGCTTACCCAGTTCCAGGACCTCAGCGACATGCTGGCCGCCGAAGGCGAATTCGAAACTGCCGCTGAAGTCGAAGTCGAGGCAAATCGAATTCGACGCCGATTGGATCGGTGATCGTGGGCGTGATAGCACCCGTTGCTGACGCTGCCAGCGTCGGAGCGAAGCTGGCAGCATCGCCAACGGTAAACTCTCCACTGCCAATCACCTGACGGGTTTGACCGGTTAGATGCCAATCATGGCTAGGAAGTCGGTCATCTGTGAAAGGAACGCCATCACGCGCGGCTGGCGATTCTCGAAGGCGTTAATGCGGTCGATCAGATCCTGGTACCTGGATTCAATCTGCTTGTTGTCTGAAGCGCCGCTCACCTGATCGACCAGCATATTGGCATCGGTCACCAGTTGCCCCAGTGCTTCGATGGTGGCTTCGTCGATGGAGTCGGTCGAACCGGAATCGAGATTCAGTGCGGTCAATTCTTCGTGCAGATCTCGCAACCGGGTCAGTAGTTTTGTTTCGGGCATGGTTAACCTCGCGGTCAGATCGTTGAGAAATTGCTCGACTCCCAACGGTGCAAACGCGGTGCCAAAGTGAGGGTCGATATTGAGATACCTTGTGCGTAATCGCGCGTTGTTGTCGGCGTTCTTTGGCAACTGAATCACTTTTTGTTATCGCTTTCAAAGGCACGTGCGAGCTATGGCATAAGCGTGCGAGATAGCCCGGGAAGAGCGGGGAGTTTTGCCGGAGGCCAAGGAACAGGTGCGGTAGGTATTGGCATGTGATTCGCATGCCTGTTGAAGGTGTTTTCGAGGCATTGATGTTGCGATTCAACAAACCTTCATCCCGAATGAATCCATGAATGTTGACCTGACTACCAATCTGGGCGATTTGATTTTGCGTTCACCAATCATTGTCGGATCATGCCCAATGACGACCAGCGACCTGCAACGAATCGCCATGGTCAGCAACGGTGCCGGCGCTATTGTGCTGCCATCGCTTCACGCCACCACATTAAGTTGCGGCCAAGCGCCCGAATTTTTTTCGGTTCCTAGGAATGAAGACGAGTATCTGCGTCTGGTTTCGCAGGTGGCAGAGATGGAATCGGTTCCTGTCATCGCCAGCTTACATGGGGGACTGGACGATGACTGGGCCGATTTTCCTGCACGACTGGAGGAGGCCGGTGCTGTGGCTGTCGAACTGAGTGTGCGGAAGCCGCGCGACCACCAAAGCGACCCCCAACAGATTGAAGACGCGATCGTCAATTTGGCCGCACGGGTCGGTCAGGAACTGGAAGTACCCCTGTTGTTGAAACTGTCGTCCGGATTCACCAGCATCAGTCATCTGGCCCGCCGGGTGCGGTCGAGCGTGCGAGGGGTGGTGTTGTTCGGCAGCTCTCCGGTACTGGATATTGAACTCGACACGATGAAACTGACCACCTGTTGGGGATTGTCGCGATCCGGATCATTGGTGGAAAACCTTGAAACCTTGATCTGTGTGCGACGGGAATTCCCGCAAATGCCGTTGGTGGCTTGTGGGGGAGTTGCAACTTCGATTGACCTGATCAAGGCGCTGATTGTCGGCTGCGACGCCGCCACGGTAACGTCGGCAATCTATCGTCACGGCCCGTCGGTGATTGGATCGATGCGTGATGGCCTGGTGAAATTTATGAGTGACCACGACATTGATTCGGTGTTCCAGTTGCATCGACTGTGCCCGTCGCTGACGGACCTTCACGGTGAATGTGTTGAAGCCGAAGAGATTCCCACCGACTATGCCCGGCCGCAAGGTTGGACGACGGACGAAGCAGCGATTCAGGCCGATCGCTATGGGCATCCGGAGGTCGAACCAACCGGGGCGCGTTTCCGCGGTGCATGATGTGAAACGTATGATTTAAGCCTGAACAGAAAGTCGTCACCATGAACACCCTGATTATTTACTCCAGCCTGTACGGCCAAACCGAAAAAATCTCCCACCGCATCGCGAATGTGATTCGTTCGCCGGGCCATGAGGTGACCCTGATGAGCGTCGATGCTGCCATGCATCTGGAGTCTGTGTTGTCCTACGACCAGGTGATTCTGGGCAGTCCGATCTATGCGGAAAACCATTCGCGCGAAATTGGAGAGCTGATCGATCAACATCGGGCGGGATTGGCCAATATCAATACGGGATTCTTCTCGGTCAGCCTATCGGCCGCCGGTACCGGCAAACAGAAGCGCGAGGCGACCGATTGCAGGGACCGATTTCTGGAAGAGTTGATGTGGCGACCGCAGAGGAGAGAGATTTTTGCCGGCGGTCTGCCGTACCGCAGGTACAACTTTTTTGTCCGCATGATGATGAAGTGGGTCGTGTGGAGATCCGGTGGTGATACCGATAGTTCAATCAATCACGAATACACTGACTGGACCCGGGTGGAGACCTTTGCCCGTGAATTTATTCAGCAGCCCCCGGCCATCGAGCGCACTGCTGGAAACCTAGTGGAAGCAAAAACGAACCAAGCCTGCCGCATGTGAAACCAGGAAAGAGAGGTGTGTCCGACGATCGCACCAAAATGGATGCCAACAGATCAGGGGGGCCGGGGGGGGCGCGCAGCCAAGTGCGCATCTGGTGGGCCAATTGTCGCCAGTAGCGGGCGGTATCGCACACCGCGGTTGCGTTTTGGCAGCTTGAGATGATCTCTAATGGCTGGGAAAACGAATCTTTCGGCCGGGAAAACGAATCTTTCGAGTGATTGCAACGCTGGCACGTGCCTTGCCAAAGAAACTCCGTCAACACATCCCTTTCGAGCACTCGTCCCCGTTGGTGTGCTCGATCCAAGCAATTCTTTGAGTAAAACTGGTGGAGATTATGCCTTCGGTCGCTGAAAAACCCCAACTGCCCCAAACTTCCAATTCAAATTCTCCGCATGATGAGGTGATTGATATCGATCTGCTGTTGGTGGATGATGAGACTGATTTTCGCGAGTCGGCCGCCCGATATTTGAGGCGCATTGGTTTTCGCGTCGATGAAGCCGAAGACGGCGAAGAGGCGCTCAATATTTCGACCAATAAAAAGTTTGACGTGGTGGTCATGGATATTCACATGCCGGGTGTTTCCGGAATCGAAGCACTGAAAGGATTGATGAAGCGCGAGGTGCCACCCAAAGTTATCATGTTGACCGGCGGTGGAACGATCGCCAATGCGGTCGAATCGATCAAACTGGGCGCGTACGACTTTCTGACCAAACCTGCGAAGCTTGACGATCTGGCTCGCCTGATTAAACGCGCCTGTCAAACGCAGAAACTGGAAAAGGAAAACAGTCAGCTGAAGGAAGTCATTCGCCGCCAGAGTCCCTCGTCAGAGATGGTGGGTGAATCTCCCGCGATGCGGGAGGTGTTTCGCCTGATTCAACGCACTGCCGAATCCGACAAACCCGTGTTGGTACAGGGAGAGAGCGGTACGGGGAAAGAACTGGTCGCTCGTGCGATTCACAGAGCCAGCGCGCTGGCAGACCAAACTCTGGTTGTGGTGAACTGTGCCGCGTTGCCCGACCAGTTACTCGAAAGCGAGTTGTTTGGTCATGAAAAGGGTTCGTTTACCGGTGCCATTGCGGCCAAACCGGGATTGTTTGAGATCGCTGATGGCGGGACTCTGTTTATTGATGAATTTGGTGAAATGAGTGGCGCACTACAGGCGAAACTGTTGCGGGTGCTGGAAGATGGGTCCATGCGACGGGTAGGGTCGGTCGTCGAACGCAAGGTCAAGGTGCGTGTGATTGCGGCTACTAACCGTGATTTGGAAAAAGAAGTCAAAGCGAAAAACTTTCGCGAGGATCTTTACTACCGGATCAATGTGTTGGGGCTGGAATTGCCGCCGCTGCGTCAACGATCAGGAGATATTGAATTGCTGGCCAAAGAATTTGCCGGTGAAGACTGGACGATTACCGATGAAGTAATGAATCATCTGAACCGGTACTGCTGGCCGGGGAACGTGCGGCAATTGTATAACGCCATTGAACGTGCCAAAGTGTTGGCTGAAGAGGATGTGATTGAACTGCACAATCTGCCCGGTGCGATTCTCGATAGTGATCGCGATTCGATGGCATCGGCAATGAACTCTGGCGACGTTGATTTGGAGACGCTTAATCGTTTGCACGTGCTGAAGACCTATCAGCGCTGCGAAAAGAACAAGACCCGCACGGCCAAGGCGTTGGGGATCAATCGCCGTTCACTGTACCGTTTACTGGACAAATATGATCTGGGCTAACAACGTAGCTACGCTCGCCAGAGCGTGGAGCGCTATTTCCAGCGCTGCACTGTCTGGTGACGGCAGCCAGCGCGGGGATAGTTTGGACATCCCCTGTCCGAACGAACCGATCGCTGTGGTTTGAACGGGCATGGCTGCCCACCGTGCGCGCCAACGTAGCTACGCTCGCCAGAGCGTGGAGCGCTATCTCCAGCGCTGCACTGTCTGGTGACGGCAGCGGCGTTGAAGCGCTCCATCAAAAACCATCTCTTGGCACATTGTTTGCTCGACTATCTGGCGTTGATACTGTTCCTGCAACCACCTCTCAAGGAGTTTTCTCATGCCTGAAAAGAAAATCATGTGTCCCGTCGATCTGTCGGACAACAGTCTCGCGGCGGTTGAACTGGCAACCACACTGGCAAAGGTTCGAGGGGCAAGAATTGATTTTATTTATGTCAGCCCGCATCTGGTCCCTGAAGCGGTGCTGTTTGCCACTGATCAGGGGCAGCAAATCACGGTCAATGAAAAGGTGCGACTGGAGCAAATCCATCCTGTTGATCTCTCCGTCCCACACAGCCACTTGCATTTGCATGGCAACGCGGGGCCCGAGATTGTACGTTTATCTGCGCAGTATGATATGATCGTGATGAGCACTCATGGATACGGTGCGCTGTTGCGATTGCTGCTCGGCGGTGTGGCTCAGTACACACTGCGACACGCCAAGTGTCCGGTTGTGCTGTTTCGCGATCCGGCACCTCGAACAGGACAAAAACCGGCCCCTGTGGAATCCGGGACGGTCAGTAATTATTCCAACACCTATGTGACCGAGGTGATGCATGCGGCACGTGCGCTATTGGAAGACGATACGATTGATGGAGCTATCGCGGAACTTGATCGGGCGCGGCAGGATGTCGCGCCGGTGGTTGATCTGGTCGGACGTTGTGTTGGGGTGCTTACGCGCGACGATATTCGGCGCTACCAGGAGATGAAGCGCTGTTTTGAAAGCGGTGATGAAACTGCTGTCAACGCGATCTTTGAGATCGACAAATTTGGTCAGCGACGCACCAACAGCGGGACGCTCAGCAAAGTGAAAATGCACATCGGTAGCCCGGTTCAAACAATCTCTAACGCTTCGTCACTGGAAGCAGCGCGGAAATGTTTTTTGAATGACGAAACTGCCCAATACATTGTGGTTGTCGATGACGAAGCACACCCGCTGAGGCTGTGAATTTTTACATCTGTTGCTCGCTATCGATTGTAAAATTTTGTCGATAGCGCTAAATTCAGTTCTATGAGTAAAAAAACCCAACGTGAGCAACGCGGTAGTGCACGTGTCCAACTTCCAGAGCGTCACCAGAAACAATGGCGAGATTTCTCGCTGGAAGAGTTTATTCGGGAAGATGCATTGGTGCGTACGGTCGTTTGCTACGTAGATTCGCTGGATTTGTCGGAGCTCTATTCGAAAATCAAATCCACCAAA
>CALCJM010000175.1 GCA_937967505.1 uncultured Pirellulaceae bacterium
CTGTGAACCTCAGTGTCCTCTGTGGTTGAGTTTTGACCGCTGGTAGCATTCGGTGCGGATGGGAATCACCACAGAGATCACAGGGGTTCACAGAGGCGGATTTCAAATTGGTTGTATGCTGTTTCTCCGTCTTTGGTTTATGCCGCAGCCCAGTAAACAAAATGATCTTTATCGAGGCTAAAAAAATTCTCTTCACACAACCCTCTGAACCGCCGTAAGAGTCCACGACATTAATGTTTGCGTTCCGTAGTGCGGGCTTGCCAGCCCGCATGTTTAAGAACTTGTGGCAGGCTGGCAGCCTGCACTACGGGGAATGTCGCCTCTGCCCGTTTTTTCTTTTCTTGATGGCTACTGATGACGATATCAAGCTCCGTCCCTCTGTGAACCTCAGTGTCCTCTGTGGTTGAGTTTTGACCGCTGGTAGCATTCGGTGCGGATGGGAATCACCACAGAGATCGCAGGAGTTCACAGAGGCGAATTTCAAATTGGTTGCATGCTTTTCTCCGTCTGCTTGATAATGCCCCGTACGCTCGTATCGACCTTCCCCGGTTGATTGTGTTTGTGGTAAGCGGCAACGATACGGCCAGCACTTCTGGTGGACACCGGCATGCGTGGAGGAGGAGTCAGGAGCTTTGATCTTGAATCTGCTGCAGCACCAACGCGATCGAAAACTCTTGTCGTAACATACGCAACAGGTTGGGAAGTGTGTCTCGATTTCGAGAGATGGGCCTGCCGATAATCGCCCGACCGCTTTATTGGGCGATCTCGATGGGAGACGAATGTTGCGGAATAATGCCGCAAGCCTTTGCTTTTTCGGATAGCCCCTTCAAAGCTTTTTGGCCGACCTCCCCAAGTTCAACCGTCCAGTCATTGACGTATAGTTTAACGTGCTGCATCAGCACTTCATCGCTGAATTCTTGCGCGTGTTTCCGCATCGTTGGCAGCGTTTGTTCGGGATGGTCCAACCCCCACTGTACCGATTCACGCAGCACCGATTGCAGTCGCGCGATCAGATCGGAGCCCAATGCCCGTTTCGCCAATATCCCTCCCAGTGGCAATGGTGATCCGGTTTCGTCTTCCCAGCGAGTGCCCAAATCCTCGACACAGGCCAGCCCGGCATCCTGCCAGGTGAATCGTCCCTCGTGAATGCAAACACCATAGTCGGCCGTTCGTTTTTCCAGTTCGGGCATGATGTCGGAAAATAAAGTTTGTCTGATCGTGACATTGCCGCTTTGGATGGCGTCTTTGTAGAAGATGCGGAACAGCATCGTCGCAGTGGTGTGCTTGCCGGGACACAACACAATGCGACCTGCTGCTGAATCATCCGCAGGATTTGATCCGGACCGTGCGGCCAGCAGCAATGGCCCAACCCCGAATCCCAACGCGGAACCGGAGGGCAGTACCACCGTTTGATCGGTCAACAGCGCTGCCGCATGGAAGCTGGCTTTGGCCACGTCGAACTGACCGGCAAACAACCCGTCGTTGAGTTGCTGGATGTCCAACAGTCGGGTGTTAAAGCTCAATCCGCGCAAGTCAATTTCGTTCTCCAAAATTGCGTGGAAGGCAAACGTATCGTTGGGGCAAGTTGAGATTGCCAGATCAATGTTGGTCACTGTCGGACTCCGGAGCCAGTTTTTCCACAATGGCATTGACGAGATCGAAAGCGCTGGTCATGGCGTCAGCCGTTTTCCAGTGCGCGTGTTCCCGGTCGCCGGCGACGTTGGAAATACCACGCACCACGCGCAGCGGGACCTGTTGCAACCGGCAGGCCGCCGCGACAGCAAATCCTTCCATGTCTTCGGCGTGCGCGGCGTATCGTTGCTGACGGTCGTTGGCATGGTCGCGCCCTTGGGAGGCGGAACAAACGGTCAATAACGAAAGACCGGACTCAGTCCCCAGGTTGACTGAATTGCTGATGGGAGACCGCTGCTCATCCCCGGCGAACTGCGGCCATCCCAGTTGGGAGGATGTTTTGAAATCGGGGCCCCGCCCTGCACCGACGCCGTCGATTCCAATATCTGAAAATTCATACGCCGCCCCAATCTTCAAACCCGCAGACACGTATGCGCCCGCGATTCCGCACAGAATGACCAAACGCGGTCGGAGCTGGAGAAGTTTTTCAGTTGAAATTGCTGCCGGTATGACCGGACCAAATCCACAAATGGCAACCGCTACGTTGTGTCTGGTTTGGATTTCAGCCGCGCGTTCCTTGACCAGAGAAATTTCAAACTCGGTCGGAATCAATAATAGGATGGGCGGCATATAATGTGAGAAAATAAGTTTTGATGGGAGGAATTTTTGGAGACGGTCTGCGGTTTGGCGACCGTAACTACGAAGCCCGGCTTGGGCTGACTTTTTCCAGCAGTTGCTGTGACCGTTTCCATCTGGATGACTCCCGACCACCGAGGTAGCTGATCAGGGTGGCGGTGCACAGCATGGCGGCACACCAGGTTGTTCCGCGGTCCAGTGTGGGGCCGTCCAGCGCCAGCCATCTGGCAGCCGGGCTATTTGCCCCACCCAATATCAGGCTGACTGTGATTAAACCGTATCCCATTGCCAATATCAACGACATAATGGAAACCGACATAAGCGCTGTCCAGTCGGCGATTTGCACCAGAAAGACCGCGTAGGTCAAACAGAGTCCCGCGACGAATACCTGCCAGTACACCCACCCGGGAAGTGTCGGAGGCGCGATCTGCTGGCTCCACCGGTGCCAGAACAAGTACGACGGCAGTATGTTGACGATCGCAATCAGGCAAATCAAAAGTGCAAAGATGCGCGTCAACAGTATGCGATCCCGATTTGCAGCGGCAACTTTTTCTTCGGGCTTGATTGGTGACGTGGACGATCGATTTGCAGGCTGGATCTCAAACTGGTGCAAGGGATGATCCTGGTCTGGTTCTGGGGTGTTTGGGTGATGGGCTATATTGTAGTTTCTTTCCCGATTTTATTGGCAGGCGGGAAGTTGTAGCGCGATTTGCCAGAATTCCAAACGGGAGTATCGCAAGGAAGTCTGGCGAATCCGGTTAGATTCACAGGACATGGTAAACTGTGCCAATCTTGAACCACCATGTTTATGATGGAGTTACATTATAAGCTGCTTCAGTCACACTACCAACGGATGTCGGATATTTAACGATGAAAGATCAGCCACAATCCCCCGGCAACCAGGTGACTCGCCGGTTGCTCGGCAGCACGGGGCTGGAAGTTTCTCCCGTTGCGATGGGGTGTTGGCCTATCGCAGGAATGACCAGCATTGGCGTGAACGATGCCGATTCTCTGGCAACGTTGCACGCGGCGATCGACAGCGGCATTAATTTTTTTGACAGCGCTTACGGTTATGGTGCCAACGGTGAAAGTGAATGTTTGTTGGGAAAGGCGCTGGCGGACTATACTGCCTCACAGCGGCGGGAGCTGGTTATCGCCAGTAAGGCCGGAATGCACTGGGAGCCAGACGGAGCGCGCAAGTTTGACGCGTCGCCGGATCGAATTGCGTCGCAGTGTGACGAGAGCCTGAAAAGGATCGGTGTGGATCAAATAGATGTGTATTATTTGCACGCTCCGGACCCCGCAGTGCCGCTGCAGGATTCAGCGGGCGCTTTTTCAGACCTACTTCAACAGGGGAAGATTGGCTGTGTGGGGGTCAGCAATTTGTCTATCGAACAAATGGAGATGTTCATGACCGAATGCCCAATCTCGGTCGTGCAACCGCCGTTCAATATGCTCCAGCAGCAAATCAGGATCGATCTGATCCCGTGGTGCCAACGGCATGACATCGCCGTGGTCAGCTATTGGCCGCTGATGAAGGGCCTGTTGGCCGGAGCAATTCGTCGCGGGCACACGTTTGCAGGAAATGACAAACGGTTGACCTATGACGTTTTTAAGGGGGCCGCATTCGAGCAAGCGCAAGGTCTGCTGGACGATGTTGATACGATCGCTGTACGACATGCGGTGTCCGTTGTGGAAGTGGTCGTCAACTGGACCTTCAACCAGCCGGGGATTACCGCATGTTTATGTGGTGCCAAGCGTGATTGGCAGATCAAACAATCAGCGTCAGCAATGCAGTTGAAACTGGGGCAGGATGAGCTGGACTGGATCGACCGAAAACTGGTGTAGGTGCTCTACGCGTTTGGCGGTATTTCAGGGAACCGGTTCAGGTAATCAAAGTCTGCTCCAACGAACCAGGTTGCGGATTCGGTCATCTTTTTCGGACGCAGAATGCATGCGGATCGAGAACCGAAAATCACTGCGCCAATTAGCGTGACAAATGGGACGACTATCGCTACCACGCCGATGGCAACACCTGGCCTGTTTTCGGGTAAAAGTGCCCAAGTTATTCCTCCAACCAGCATCGCCAAGCTCAGCAGGCCGACGACCCACCCAATCACGATTCCATTGAACCGCTTCCTGGCAGTTTCCGCACTGACCGGAACTTCCAGATCATGACGCTTGCGAATGAACAAGGCAAGCACAATGTAGATAAGAAAGTGTGCCAGAATTGCTAGAAAGACTGCCGGATGGTGCCAATAGAATTTACGTTTGACTGCGCGTGCGCTGGGTTGGTTGGTCTTGACGCAAACCGGTGGTAGTTTTGCCTGCCGGTGAACCACCAGTTTGTCACCATCGCGCCAGATACCTTTTGGGGAGCCTTGATGGACGATTGAGGCTTGAGGAGGACGGTAAGGGTTTTGGTGGTTCAAGGCGGTTCTCGAAGATCAGAATAATTGTCGGTAGCAAGTAGAAACTTGCTGGTGCGGTATATGCCACAGGTTCGGTCAGATGTACTTTAAACGATTACCGGGCGGAATGCAAAAAAATCGTTCACTGATCACCTGTTTAGCTCAAGCCTGATATAATAGGTGCAGGAAAATGGTTGTCCAACAATCAAACCTTCCCCCATTTCAATATACGCAATAGCTACCGCACCATGGATCTTGGTTGGACAATTGGATTTGACAGGCCTTGGCTGCTCTTGTTGCTGCTCGTGCTGCCCCCCATGATCTATCTGAGCTTCACCTCATTGGCGGGGTTGGGGCCGTGGCGGAGGCTATGTGCGATCGTGTTGCGAACGCTGTGCGTCAGCCTGATTGTCTGTTCTCTTGCCCAGTTAAAATGGCAAATGAAGACCGATCGGCTGACCGTGTTGTATTTGCTCGATCAGAGCGCAAGTATCACGCCGGCCAACCGGAAACTGATGTTGGACTACGCCTTTCGGCAAGTCAAACAGCATCGCCGGAAGCAACAGGAAGACAAAGCCGGCGTGATTGTTTTCGGCACCAACGCGCGAATCGAATCGGCTCCTTTTGATGGTGACCTTCCGTTGAGCAATCGGCTGGAATCGCTGGAGCGTCTGAATAACGGTGGCACCTCCATTGAATCGGCACTTAAAATTGCTCAGGCCGCTTTCCCGGAAGGCTCCGCCGGTCGAGTGGTGATTGTATCTGATGGAAATGAAAATGTTGGCGATGCGATGGGGGTAGCTCGCGCGATGTCTGATCAGGGGATCGGTATTGATGTGGTCCCGGTCGAATTACTGGCGCGTCAGGACGTTTCGGTTGATAAGGTCGATGTGCCGTCCGACATCCGTAAGGGACAGAATTTTTCAATTCGTGTCGTGCTGACCAATAAATCAACCCCCACCGATGAAAACCCCGACGGCACGATCACCGGTCAATTGTCGGTAACCAATAACGTCGTCAGCATGAACTCCCAAGACGGATTGCTCAGCCAGCGCGTCACGCTCAAACCGGGCAAAAACATTTTTGCTTTTGATCATCAGCTTGAACGGTCCGCGATGTATACACTGACGGCCGAGTTCGAACCTGAGGATTCTTCGGCGGACATGATCAGCGAAAACAATCTGGCCTCCGCATTTACCCACGTGCGTGGTAAAGGCAAAGTGCTGTTGATCGAGGACGCCTATTACAAAAATGAGTTTGACCATCTGGTCCGCCAGTTGATGAAGAACGAAATCGAGGTGGAGGTTCGCAACACCGACCGCCTGTTCGAATCGTCGGCGGATTTGCTCCAGTACGATTCGGTGATACTGGCCAACGTCGCCAAAGCCACCGGCGATGATTCGGCACAGGGCGACGTGAAGTCATTCTCGGACGCACAGGTTCGCATGCTGGTTGATAACTGCGAACACTTTGGATGCGGTATCTTGATGTTGGGGGGCGACCGGTCCTTCGGTGCCGGCGGTTGGTCCAATTCGTTGCTGGAGAAAGCGATGCCGGTCGATTTCCAGATCAAGAACGACAAAATCAATGCCGTCGGTGCACTGGCGATGATGATGCACGCCTGCGAAATGCCACAGGGAAACCACTGGCAGATCAAAGTTGCTGAGGAGGCAATCAAAGTGCTGGGCCCGATGGACCACTGCGGGATCGTGGACTGGGCCGATTTTAACGGGAAACCAAAATGGTTGTGGCGATTTGACAAGCGACATGGCGGTATTGATCGCGTGTTTGGTAACCGCCGTAAAATGCTGGGGCTGGTCAGCCGTATGAACACCGGTGACATGATGGATTTCAATACGCCGATGCAAACGATGTTGGTGGGTTTCGACAAAGTCGATGCTGCGATGAAGCACGCAATCATTATCAGCGACGGCGATCCCACCCCGCCGACCAAAAAACTGCTCCAGGAGTTCGTCAAACGCAAGATCAAGATTTCGACTTGCGCGATCGGCACACACGGACCCGCCGGCAGTACGCCGCTGAAGAGGATCGCCAAAGTCACCGGTGGCAAGTACTACGTGGTCAACAAAGCCTCCGCGCTACCCCGGATCTACCAGCGTGAGGCAAGACGGGTCGCCAAACCGGTGATCTACGAATCGAAACAGGGGATCTCCGTCGTGCCGGTTTCCTCGATGTCCAACCACGAGATCCTTCAAGGTGTCGATGTTGGCACGCTGCCGCCATTTTATGGATATGTGATGACAACGGTGAAATCCAGTGGCTTGGTTGAACGGCTGGCTCTGGCATCGAACCCGACAAAGCCGGGAACCGAGGAGAATCGGACGTTGCTGGCGACGTGGCGTTATGGCAATGGCCGGACAATCTGTTTCACCAGCGATGCGGGCCGACGATGGATCAATGAGTGGGTGGATGACGGACGTTACGATCAGTTATTTACGCAAATGGTCCGGTATTCGATGCGACCGGTCACCAAGGATGCCAATTTCTCGGTTGCGACCGACTATAAGGATGGCAAAGCCCGGATTACGGTCACGGCGTTGAGTGACCAGGAGGAGTTTCTCAATTTTCTGGACATGTATGGATCCGGCATTGCCGGTAAAGAATCCGTCGATCTCCAATTTTCCCAAGTGGGGCCAGGGCGTTACGAGGCGGTGCAGGATATTTCCAAACAGGGGGACTGGTTGTTTACCATTTTTCCCGGCAAGGGTTATCAGCGGCTGATGACGGGAGTCAGCGTTCCCTATTCAAAGGAGTATTCGGATCGTCAGTCAAATCTGGCATTGCTGAAGTCGATGGCGCGGCTGGAACCGACCGGAGGTCAGGCCGGCACCCTGTCCAACGTTTCGCTGGAGTCTGGTGCGATGGATCAGTTGTTGGAAATGAACACCTTTCGCCCCACGCTTTCCACGTCCATCAGCATTCAGGATGTCTGGCCGTTACTGGTACTGTTGTGCGGGGCTGTTTTCCTGGCGGATGTGTTTGTCCGGCGCGTGGCAGTTACCTTTGACTGGGTGGGTTTGCTGTGGCAAAAGATGATCGCCAAACTGACCGGTGGGACTATCGAAGAAAAACCGTCCAGCATGTCACGGTTGCAATCGCGGAAGGCCCAGATCGAAAAAGAAATTGAAACCCGCCGGAGCAATGTCAGGTTTGCTCCTGAGTCTGAAGAGCCGGTAACCGGCCGAGCGGGTAAGTCTGGTAAACAACAACTGGAAGATGTGATCGCCAGCGAAATCGAAAAAACGCCGGCCCCGTTGCCGAAGCCGGAGGACAATAAACTGGCCGCAGACGATCAGACAGGGTACACCTCTCGTTTGTTGGAGGCAAAGCGAAAGGCTCGTCAACGGCAGGACCGAAAGGATGGGCAGGATTAAATTACTGCCTTCAAGGCATCCGCACCAAAACGTATTCCGCTCTTGCGAAATATTGTTCTGGTTACGAACGTACTGTTCGCGCAAGGACCGTAAGTCCGCGCGAACAGACACAGCGGTACCCGCACAGGCAGGAAAAACTTTTTGTATTAAGTAAATTGCGGGCGCGGTTCCCGTTCGTTTCACCGGAATCTGAAAGAAATAATGAGCGACACAACTGAATTTACGCGGCAAGCTGCCGAGTTTCGCGAGCGCTACAATACCGTCAAAGCCGAAGTGGGCAAGGTGATTGTGGGGCACGAAGAAATCGTGCATGGTGTGCTAACCTGCCTGATGATTGGTGGCCACTGTCTGTTGGAGGGTGCACCCGGTTTGGGAAAAACGCTACTGGTTTCCACGCTATCCAAGGCGCTTTCACTGGAATCCAATCGAATCCAGTTTACGCCCGACCTGATGCCGGCGGATATTCTGGGGACCAACATGGTTGCCGAAACTGCTGATGGCAAGCGCTCATTCGAGTTCCAGAAGGGGCCGATTTTTACCCAGATCTGCCTGGCCGATGAAATCAACCGCGCCACTCCCAAAACACAGTCGGCGATGCTTGAAACGATGCAGGAGGGCACCGTCACCGTCGGTGGTACGCGGTACGAACTGAAGAAACCGTTCTTTGTTCTGGCCACACAAAATCCGATCGAACAGGAGGGCACCTACCCCCTTCCCGAGGCTCAGTTGGACCGGTTTTTGTTCAAACTGATTGTCGGTTACTCGGGGCGCGATGAACTTGCAACGCTCCTGGACCGCACGACCAAGGGGATCAAAATCAGTACCGAACCTGTGATGGACAGCGCCGAGATTCTCAAATGGCAAACGTTGGTGCGGGAGGTGATTTTGGCTGATCACATCCGCGACTATATCGTTCGGCTGACTTTATCAACGCACGCCGGAGGTGATTTGGCGTCGCCGGTGGCCAACCAGTACCTGCGTTGGGGCGCGAGCCCGCGTGGTGCTCAGGCAATCGTCTTGGCGGCGAAGGTTCGGGCACTCCTAGAGGGACGATTCAATGTTGCCTTTGAAGATGTCCGGCGCGTGTTCCTGCCGGCGATGCGACATCGCGTTGTGTTAAATTTTGAAGCACAGGCTGAATCGATCGAGGCCGATCAGGTATTGATGGAGATTCTGGATAATGTTCCACAGAAAGTCGATGCGTAGGTTTTAACGCGCAGGTTGCTAGGGGACCACCACTGGTTTTTCCCAAGTTTATCGATCATTCCACAGGCAAGACATCAACACACCCACTGCAAATGCCTCAATCAATCCTGAGAACTTCAAGCGTCAATTCGCAGCAGCAAACATTGCTTGCGCCGGAACTGCTGGCGAAACTGGAACACATGGAACTGGTCAGTCGCAAGATTTTTCGTGGACGCATGAAAGGCGAACGC
Source organism: uncultured Pirellulaceae bacterium (assembly GCA_937967505.1). GTDB lineage: Bacteria > Planctomycetota > Planctomycetia > Pirellulales > Pirellulaceae > Mariniblastus. The sequence continues at coordinate 9,511 of CALCJM010000175.1, forward strand.
AAAAGTCGACGACGAGGGCAGAGTGTTGAATTCGCGGACTTTCGTAACTATGTTGCCGGTGATGACTTGCGTTTTATTGACTGGAACATGTACGCGCGGCTGGACAAACTATTTTTGAAACTGTTCCTAGAAGAAGAAGACCTGCACTTTTATTCGCTGATCGATGTCAGTGATTCAATGAAGTTTGGTTCACCGTCGAAGTTCGAATACGCCAAACAGCTTGCCGCCGCGTTGGGCTACATTGGTTTGTGCCGAACTGACCGGGTCAAAATTGAACCATTGGACGGGAATCGCACCAACACCGCGCCGGTCTTTCGCGGTCGTAAGAGCCTGTGGAAGATGATTCAGTATCTCGAAGGGCTCGAGTCCGGGGCCAACGTGTCACTGACCGAAGCGGTCAAGTCATTTTGTCTGAGAAATTCCGGTAAGGGGATCGTGTTGCTGATTACCGACCTGATGGACAAACAGGGGTACGAAGAAGCACTGAAATACCTCGTGGCGCAGGAGATGGATATCTACCTGATCCATGTGCTGTCTCAGGAAGAGATTGATCCCGAGATCACCGGTGATTTGCGGTTGATCGATTGTGAGGATCGGGATGTTGCAGAAGTCAGTGTCAGCCAACGGTTACTCGATCGCTACCGGGCGACACTGGCGCAGTTTATCGGCCAGGCGCGCGACTTCAGTTCCAAACGGGGGATCGTTTACACGATGACCAGCACCGAACGATCCGTCGATCGACTGGTGTCGCGGTATCTCAGGCAACGGGGACTGGTGCGATGAATTTTATCTGGAACACACTGCCATGGTGGGGGTGGCTGACGTTGCTGGCCGTTCCACCATTAATCTTCCTGCTGTACTTTTTAAAGTTGAGGCGGAATCCGGTTGAGGTGCCCAGTACATGGCTGTGGGCCAAAGCGATTGAGGACATGCACGTCAACAGTCTTTGGCAGAAGCTGCGGAAGAACCTGCTGATGCTGTTGCAGATTTTGTTTGCGTTGCTGTTGTTGGCGACCTGTTTAAGGCCCGGTTGCGATGGCACCGAACTGGTGGGACAGCGATACATTTTTCTGATCGACAATTCGGCCAGCATGTCGGCCACCGATACCCCCTCAGGTGTGAGCCGGCTCGAATTTGCGAAACAGGAAATTCGCAAATCAATCGCACAGATGCCCTCGGACACATCGGTGATGTTGATTAGTTTTTCTGACCAGGCCAATGTTGTGCAGTCCTACACACGCAACAAATCTGAGGCATTGATTCGTCTGCGGGCGATTCGTCAGACCGAACGCTCCAGCGACCTGAATGAAGCGCTGGTAGCGGCGGCGGGGCTGGCCAATCCGGGCCGCACCAGCGACAGGGAAAGCTCTTTGGATGTGCAAGTCGCCGACGCCCTCGATGCGGTGCTGATGATCTATAGTGATGGTGGTGTGCGGAAGGTGCCGCGGTTCGAGCAGGGGCAGCTTTCACCCGAGTACCATGCTGTCGGAAGTGTTGAGGATCCTCCAGCCAATGTGGGCATCGTTGCATTTTCGATTAGCGACCCTGCCGAAGACGGTTCCGCTCAGGTGTTCGCCCGGTTGCAAAATTCTGACGATGAAACGCAAAGCATCAGCGTTTCGCTGTATGTCGATGACCAGCTTCAGGATGCCGAAGCCGAAATTATGATTGATGCGGGGCAAACCAAAAGCGTCAGTTTCGACCTGCCGGCCAGTCTTGTGAAGGTCAATGACCCGGTCGCGGTGCGTCTGAAGATCGACCAAGACGATATTTATTTACTGGATAATCTGGCTTACAGTGTGTTGAATCCACCGGGAAAATCCAATGTGCTGGTGGTGAGCCGCGACAATCCGTATTTCAGGTTTGCCTGTTCGACGGAGTTGATTCAAAAACAGGCGAAGGTCGAGTTTCATGATTGGGAGTTTTTGAAGGAGAAAGAGTACCTGGAAAAATCGGTACTGGGCGATTGGGATCTGGTAATCTTTGAGGGGATCGTGCCCGAAGTGATGCCGCGTTGCAATACGCTGGTAATGGGAGCACTGCCTAAAATTGGCTGGAAGTCTTCGGGAGCGAATTCACCGACGCCCGTGTTTGATTTCGACAGCGCTCATCCGTTGATGGCGTCTGTGCAGATGGGCAGCGTGACGATCGTCAACAGCAACAACCTGGAAGGTCCCAAGGGGAGTTTGTCACTGATTGAATCGAGCGACGGACCCATTGGTGTGCTGGCACCGCGTGACGGGTTTCAGGATTTTGTAATGGGGTTTTCGATCGTCGAGGTTGATAGTGATGACAATGCAGTGATCAATTCGGATTGGCCTAAAAAGCTCAGTTTCCCGATCTTCATCCAGAATGTGATTGCCAACCTTGGCGGTGCCTTGCGTTACACGGGCGACCAGAACCTCAAACCGGGCGATTTACTGAAGCTGAAACGTAACGACGGTGTGGATCGACTGGAGGTGGAATCACCGGGTGGGAAAAAAGAAAGTCTCGAATCGCAAAAGGAAAATTCGTTCCTGTTTTCCGGAACGGAACAATCAGGAATCTATCGTGTGGCCAATCCGGATACCGGGAACCTGCAACGTCTGGTGGCGGTCAATTTGCTTGACGCGCGGGAGAGTAATTTGACGGTGCGTGAAAAGCTTGACCTTGGCTATTCGGAGTTCAAACAGATTCGCTCACGCGTTCCCGCCCGTAAGGAATGGTGGCCCTGGCTACTGGCGGTAGCGTTGGTATTGTTGATGATTGAGTGGCTGATTTACAACCGCCGGGTGCTGATTTAGCCGTTCGCCAACCACTAAAGATCCGGGAATAGCCAACTAAGGGGGGCTGGTTGGGGCGAGGTCGATCATCGGCAGCGCCAGCGGTACTTCATCGGCCAGCGCTTCAGAAAACGTTGGCTTAAGTGGGGCTTCTGGCGTCGGCGGGCCAAGCACCGCACGGGCCATCAGCCCCAACGCGATGCCCAAGGCAACCAACGTCATTCTCGACTGCCAAAAACTTCTCTTCATGGTTGGTTGATACGGTTTAATTCGTTAATATGAGGGGGGGGAAACGTCTCGGCCGCTGGCTTAACTGCACTGCAAATTGCGGCGGTGAATTGCGGCAGCAAAAACGTGCCAATACTTTACGACAAAAACCGATAGGTGTCTCAATGATTTTTGGAAAGTTCTGGCGAGCCATCGCCGCACAGGTCAACAAGTTGGCCAATTTTTTCTGGACTGCTGACCCCATCGCCCAGATGCAATATGAGTATGACAAGGCCGTTGACGATATGAAAGGCGGTCGTGAAGGCCTAGAGCAATATCGTGGTCTGGTGGAACGGGTCACCCGTCAGGTGGCCGGTGAACAGCGTCACGTCGATCAACTTCAGTCCAAAGTCAAGGCTTATCTTGCTTCGGGGGATCGCGAGACGGCCGGTAAGTTCGCCGTGGAATTGAACAAGGCCAAGGCTGCGCTGGCTGAGAATCAGGCCCAGTTGGATATGCATGAAAAGGCGTACAACAATAACGTGCGTAAAGTCAAAAATGCGATGGGCAAACTGAAAGCGATCAAGGAAAAAATCCAGTCTTACGATGCCGAACTGAAGATGAGCAAGGCAGAAGCGGAAATGGCGGAACTGGCCAAGGATTTCAATTTTGATGTGACGACAGATTTCGGGCAGATCGAAGATGTCATCCAGGACAAAATTGCACTCAACCGGGGCAAGGCACGGGTGGCGGCTGATCTTAGCGAACAGGGCATGGAAGACATCGAAAAACAGGAAGCGATGGAAGACGCACTGGCCGAAGATGCCTTGCGGGGGTTCGAAGTTGAAATGGGGTTGGTTACACCTTCGACCGCCAAAATAGAGGACGATGTCAAACAGATGGGCCCTGGTACCACCGAAACCGAAACCAATTAGGCGCTCCGATGATGCGCCAAGTGTCGCTGCATTCCTGAGTTTTGGGAAAAATCTGGTAGCGCCAATCGAAGAATAGCGCCAATCGATGAATAACCTCAATCGATGAGTAACATGACAACCGATATTTCCCCGATGGACGAAGCGCCTGCCAAAGTCCGGGTGCCTGACTGGTATCCGAAATGGGCGCGCGAAATGGCAAATCTGTACTTTGCCGCCAACACGTGCGTGTTTGTGTTGCACGGGAACGTTAACGACCTGTTCCACTACAGGAAAAAGGAAGACGGTAAAACTGTCGATGATTTCTGTGGGTTGAGCGATTTTTTGGCGACGCAAATTTTTGGTTCGTGGGATTTGGTGACGTCCTACGATATGGGGCGGGGGATCCAGGCCAAGGCAGGCACCGATGCACAACGCCATCGCGATATGATGGCGATTATGGCCAAAGAAATCGGCAGTCCGAGTGGCTGGACACGCACGCCGGATGACGTGCTGACCAACTACCAGCGGCTGATTCAGCATAATTTGCTGGAAGAGGATCCTGCCGAACGCAAACGGATGGCATTTCTGTTCCCATACGCCCAGTATCTGGTGCCAGCGGCCGCCCAGTCGAGCATGGCCAATACTCAGGCGTCGCACCTAGTGCGCTTTCTTTCTTGGGCGCAGAATCCTTACATCAAACGCGTCAACATGGCGATGTGCCTGATTACTGAAACGCTTAATGACTTGAACAAACGGCTGGTGGAGGATCCCCATGTGGCCACCATCGAAGTCCCGCTGCCCAGTGACAACGCACGGCGGGTCTTCATCGAGACTCATTTCAGTATGTCCGACGGTGCACAGGCCGGACCAGAACAGAAACCGCATGCGGCTGGCGACAAACAGGCGGTTGCAAAAACGGATGTGAACGCTGATTCTGACGATGTTGAATCCGCTGGCATGTCTGTCCAATCTGTGACGCAAGTCTCCAACGGTCTGAATCTGGTCAACCTGAATGTGGCCATGGCCCGTTCGAGGCTTGCCGGCAAAGCCGTCGATATTCTTGAGTTCCGTCGTCTGAAGAAAGACCTGATTGAACGCCAGTGCCATGACTTGGTGACCTTTCTGGAACCCGGGCACACCCTAGATATGGTGGTCGGTCATACTGCCGCCAAGGCGCGGTTGCAGATGGACGCCAAGTGGATTGTCGGTGGCCAGTTGGACGCCGCTCCGATGGGGTATTTGATTTGTGGACCGGTCGGAACCGGAAAGACGTTTATCTCGGAGTGCTACGCCGGTTCAATCGGTATTCCCTGCCTCGTTTTGAAAAACTTTCGGTCCAAATACGTTGGCGAAACCGAAGGTAACCTGGAAAAAGTACTCAACACACTCAGGTCACTTGGCCCGGTGGTGGTCATCATTGACGAAGCCGATGCGGCACTTGGCAATCGGGAGTCCGGGGGTGATTCGGGCACCAGCAATCGCGTATTTTCGATGATTGCCAGCCAGATGGGTAACACGCGTTATCGCGGGAAAATCATCTGGATGTTGCTGACCAGCCGTCCGGAACTGTTGCCGATCGACCTTAAACGACAGGGGCGCGCCGAAGTCCACATTCCGCTGTTCTATCCCAAAGAGGAATCGGAAATCCGGAAGATGTTTGTCATCATGGCCAGGAAAAACAAGGTCAAACTGGAGGCCGATGCGGTTCCCGATGTTTCGGTGGAACGCGAGTTGAGCGGTGCAGATATCGAAAGCGTGGTGCTCAATGCGAAACGCGAAATGATGGCCGACGGCCGCGCTGTACTGACACGCAAAGACATGGAACTGGCTCTGGGAAGTTTCATTCCTTCGGCTCAGGGAATGGAGAAGCAACTACAGGAGATGGCGGCGGTGTTGGAATGCACCGACCGGCGTTTTCTGACCGATCATTGGCGGGCGGAGTTGGATAAAGAGGACGGGCGAGCCGCGCTTCAGCGAAAAGTCGCCGCGATTCAAGATTATCTTGGCAAGGGTTAACGCCCGACAACGAACCTACCTAACGAAAACGAACTGGAGTTAACGATGGCACGAAAAAGCTGGACCGATGATAGTGGCGAATCCACACTGATTGATGACTACGCCCAACAGACCGGTGCGTACATTGACGCAATGGCTGATGGTAGGGTCGATGCAAATGAAGTCAGCGCCCAAGAAGCGAAACTGGTTGAACTGATGAAGCAGATTGAACCAAAGTTGGACGACGACCAACATGCTGAAATCACAGAACTCCTGTGTCAGATGTCGGCATTTAACGCAATGCAAATGCTCCACATGTTTGACGAAGCGCGAACCAAAAGTGGCATTGAGCGTTTGCGATTGTAAATCCCAGTGCTGGCGACGCGCGTCCACCCAAGCCGCAATAGCGGAAGGACGCATGGCAGCATTTGGTGACGCAAGTCCGACGGCATTGCCTTTGCGATCGGCATTGCCTTTGCGATCGGCTTTGCTATTGCGACCGACATTGCTATTACGACCGCAGTCGTTTGAAAACGGCGTGAAGGCAGGCGGCGCAGCTGAGCCGTCGCGCTGTTCTTTCCGGGGTTTTGAGGTTACATTAGCACAAAGTGGCAACGCCTCCAGCGACTGGCGTATTGGCGCTTAAAATTTGTTGGCGTTTGGGGTGACATCACCAGTTGCGGATGGAGCCTTGCCAGTATCAATTTTTTTCAAGAAAGTGCCATTGGGCTTAAGCGCGGTGGCAAATCGTCACGAATCACAGCGAACCAGCCGACCGACCGTCGGCAACACAACGGAGAGACTTATGGCAGGCAAACCCACACCGATATTTTACCTTGCTGTTTTGCTGGTCATTGCGGCCCTAGTTGGGTTCGCGTTCTACCAGGCGGGCGATATTTTGGCTCCCGGTGGCGACCAACCTGTCGCAGGTGCTGACGCCAACGCCGATGATGGAGATATCAACGTCAAAGACCTAGTCGGTGCGGAATCTCCTGACGAGTCGGGGATCACCACCGTCAAGGAGTACTCGTTTAAACCCAGCGAGCGTTTGCCACCGGTTACTGGGACCGCCGGTTACCAACCAATGAAGGACAACACGGTTCGTTTTGCGATCAATGTCTGGGCAGGTTGGGCACCAATCATTCAGGCCAATAACGGATTGGCACCGGGGAAAATCTGGAAAACACCGGGCGGCAAGGAGTTTAAACTGGCGCTTGATGTTATCGACAATCCAATCAGCATGCGTGACGCCTACGCCGCCGGCAATGTTCATATTGGCTGGGCAACGCTTGATATGATGCCTTTGTTTATGGAGGGATTCGTCAAAAAAGACGGCAGCCCGATCGACAGTCGCGTCATGCCCCGCATCTTTCAGCAGGTTGACTGGTCCAATGGCGGCGACGGCATTGTGGCTCGCAACGGTGTCAAATCCATTGGTGATTTGCGGGGAAAAAAAGTGGTGCTGGCTGAAAACAGTCCGTCGCAATATTTCCTGCTGAACATGTTGGTTTACGGTGGTGTGCAACCTTCGGCCAACCCCCGTCGTTCAGAAGTCGAATTTGTTTATACGAATGATGCGTTCGAGGCTGCGGCGGCGTTCAACAGTGACAAGAGCATCGATGCGGTCGTTTCATGGGCACCGGATATTTATAAGCTCTCTGATCGCTCCGGCAACAAGATGATGGTTTCCACGGCAACGGCAAATAAACTGATCGCCGATGTCTGGTTCGCGCGGGCCGATTTCGCGCACGACCATCCTGATATCTGTGAGGGACTGGTTCGGGGTATCTTTGATGCGATGCCGGAACTGAATACCGACCAGGGGAAGCAAAACGTTGCGCAATTGATGGGCGATGCGTTTGACCTGCCCGCCAGCGAAACGATGGGCATGCTGGCCGATGCCCACAGCACGAACTGGGCCGAGAACTATCAGTTCTTTTTGAACAAAAAGCCTCGTCAGAAGAATTTGTGGGTGAATTCTGGTTCAGGTAGCGCGCCTAAATTGTGATATAGCGTGGTTTCATAGGCATTTTGGGTTCTTAGCCCATAGGACTTTCTGGTAACCAGTTTTACTTTATTGTTGAAACCCT
>CALCJM010000176.1 GCA_937967505.1 uncultured Pirellulaceae bacterium
AAAGCCAGCGCATTCGGCTGGCCTCGCAAATCGGGTCGGGATTGACAGGTGTCCTTTATGTTCTGGATGAACCGTCCATTGGATTGCACCAGCGCGACAATGAACGCTTGCTGGTCACGCTTAAACATCTGCGCGATCTCGGGAATACTGTGATTGTGGTCGAGCACGATGAGGATGCGATCCTGCAGGCAGACCATGTTGTCGACATCGGGCCGAAGGCGGGCGTGCACGGCGGGCAGGTTCTCCAGCGACAGGCTGCCGTTAACGCCGCCGATACCTTTAGGTACGTTTTGAGCAATATTTTTGGCCGCCATTATCCTCCGGCCAAGTGCAACCGAGCCAGACGACACAATGATGACATCGCTGCCGTATTCGCAAAGCTCAGCAACGTCTTGGATTAAGGAACGCAACCATTGTTGGCGAACGCCCGTTTTTTGATCGACCAGCGACGCCGAACCAATTTTGACGACGATGCGGGAAAAGGATTTGAGAGATTGTTTCACGATGGTTTGTCCAGATAACCAGATAACGCAGACTCGGGTTCGTTCCCTAAAGCATACTCGATGGAGTATTTCATGGGAGCCTTGATCATCAGGCGCGATACGTGCCTCAGTCCGATGTGCCGATGCGGTGGAACGTTTTTGGTGTTGCCGTTCGAAAGCGTCCCTGCAGCGGCCCTCGGACTTTACCTTACCCGGTCACGGCAATTTGTGCTGATTGTTGGTCATTCCTTTCCAGAAGAGACAATCTTGTCGCGTCAGGCCGTAATCCTCTATTTCACCATTGCTCATCGTTTGCGTAAACTATAGTCGGCGAAGGATGTACTCCCCAATATCCAGATGCTTTCCAAGAGCCCTGTCCTGCACATTCTCTACCCGCTTCATTTAACCTGATACCCATGCTCAAACCAACCGCCGATCGCGAACGAATCATTGAACTGCTGGAACATGAAGGCGGCGTCACAGAAGCATCCGTCCGTAAGGTCGCCGCCCAAACGGGTGTCCCGGAAGCCGATATTTGGGGGACTGGCAAGTTCTATACGCTGATCAACACACCCGGCACCCGGGTGCGCGTCTGTGATGGCCTGACCTGTCAGATGTTTGGTGCCGACGAACTGGCCAGACAAATCACCGAATCCGGAAAAGAAGTCGAACGTGTCAGCTGTCTCGGGCAATGCGACCTAGCGGTTGCCACGCTGTCCGAGGACATGGAATTGGTGACTTACACCAAAAAGGAAACCAACATTTCGCCCGCCAGTGACGATCTCGCCATTAACCTAGCGGGCGAAGTTGACCTTGGCTATTCGGCATTGGCCAAAGCCCGTTTAATGGGGGCCGATGCGGTAATCGAACAGTTAAAGATCTCCGGCCTGCAAGGCCGCGGTGGTGCCGGATTTCCGGCTCATTTCAAATGGACCTCCTTGATCAATCAGGCGGAAACCGAACGCTATGTTGTCTGCAACGCGGACGAAGCCGAACCGGGGACCTTCAAGGACCGCGAAACGATGCTGCGGCAGCCCCACAAAATGCTCGAGGGGTTGGCCATCGCAGCAGCATTAATCGGCACCCGTGAAATTTACATCTATATCCGCGGCGAATACGTCAACGAAGTTGCCGCCCTAGAGGTGGCCATCGACGAGGCCAAAGGGCAGTTGGAAGATTTCAATGTCACGATCGTGCGCGGCCACGGAGCTTATATCTGCGGTGAAGAAACGGCGCTGCTGGAATCACTGGAAGGAAAGCGTGGTATGCCGCGACTGAAACCGCCATTTCCAACCGAGTCAGGTTTTCGCAGCAAACCGACGCTGATCCACAACGTGGAAACGATCGCCTGCGTCCCGTCAATCGTGCACCACGGAGGCCAGTGGTTCCACGACCTGGGACGCACCGAAGCCGGGTCAAAACTGTATTGCATTTCCGGACACGTGAACCAACCAGGTGTCTATGAACTGCCATTGGGGGTGACCCTGGATGAACTGGTTGAACAGGCAGGTGGTTACGTCGGTACACCGCTGGCATTTTCACCAGGAGGCGCCTCATCCGGGTTCCTGCCGATCTCGCAACGTACCCTGCCACTGGACTATAAAAGCCTTGCCGCAGCCGGTTCGATGATGGGAAGTGCCGGCATCGTGGTGCTCAACGACACGGTCGATATGGCCCGGGCCGCCGACTGGCAGTTAAAATTCTTTGAAAGAGAAAGCTGCGGCCAGTGTGCCCCGTGTCGAATTGGCACACAATTCATACGACGTCAAAACGAGAAGTATATTCAATTAGGAGATCCGGCGACGTTCGAGCATACTGAAGATGTCGCCTGGGAGATGGAGGAGGGCTCTATTTGTGGACTTGGCATGATCGCAGCGAAACCGCTGACATCGGCCAGAGAGCATTTTCCCGAACATTTTAAAACAAGATAACCGCTGAACAGGCGTTCTCCGGTGCTGTCCGGGGATACAGTGAAATGGAGGTCCTGCCTCCCAAAGCTAAACAACAAGGTAGCGCCTTGCAGGCGGTGTGGGACGGGACACAGCCACGTCACGAGAATTGGCGAAACGTAATTTCGCGCGAGTGAAATACGACAACCTGAAAACGAAAAACGTACCCTTAAAAACAAAAAACAACATGTCAGACTCCTTCTCAATCAAACTCAACGGCCAGACGGTCGATGCGTTTACCGGCGAAACCGTTTTCCAAGTCGCCGCGCGGACCGAGGTGGAAATTCCATCACTCTGCCATGATGACCGTTTGGCTCCGGCAGGGGCCTGCCGGGTTTGCCTGGTGGAGGTCGCAGGGCAACGCCGTCTGCAACCCGGTTGTGCGTGGGTTGTCACACCCGACATGGAAATCATCACTGAATCAGACCGTATCGCGAAGCACCGTAAGGTTCTTTATAACCTGTACATGGCCGATCATGAGTTGGACGATGCCGGCCTGCCGATCGAAACGGGAAACGGTAATCAATTGCGGGAGCTCTGCAAAACGGTTCCCGCAATGAACCTGGAACCTGTCATCGCCCCACGCAGCGGCCGACCGCGCGACGACAACCCGTACATTCAATTCGATCCTGAGCTGTGCATTCTGTGTGCGCGCTGCACGCGTTACTGCGACGAAGTGGAAGCCGTCAACGCGATTACGCTGTCCAACCGTGGTGGCGAAACAACAATTGAAACCGCCGGTCAACGCAGTTTGATTGACACCACCTGCGAGTTATGCGGTGGTTGTATTGATACCTGCCCAACCGGAGCACTGATTGAAAAAAAGGCACCGGTCAACCTCGTGCAATTGGGCGGTACCGAAGCGGTTCGTTCCACCTGCAACTTTTGCGGTGTGGGCTGCCAATTGGACCTGCACGTGCAAAATGACAAACTGGTTAAAGTCACCAGTCCTGAACCGGGAGAAACGCTTAACGATGGCAACCTGTGCGTCAAAGGACGTTTCGCCTATGACTTTGTGCACCATCCCGACCGCATCACACAGCCGCTGATCCGGGGAGAGGACGGGTTGCTGCATCGGGCCACCTGGGAGGAAGCGATCAAGGCCACCGCCGACGGGCTGATGAAGGTGCGCGACAAACACGGTCCCGATTCTTTGGGTTTCGTCTCTTCGTCACGCTGCACTGGCGAAGAGAATTATCTGATGCAAAAACTGTCCCGGGCCGCATTCGGGACCAACAATGTCCATCAGTGTGCCGCGACCTGACATGCGCCTACCGTCGCCGGTCTGGTGACAATGTTTGGTGCAGGTGCGATGACCAATGCAATCGACGAAATCCGTGATTCCGAAATGATGTTCGTGATCGGGTCCAACACCACCGAAGCGCATCCGATTATCGCCATGGAGATGAAACGGGCACGGCAGCGCGGGGCAAAACTGGTCGTGGCCGATCCCCGTAAGATCTGGCTGGCCGATATGGCCGACGTTCACATGCAACTAAAGCCAGGGACGGATGTCTGGTTACTGTCCGCGATGGCCAATGTCATCATCAGCGAGGGGCTGTACGATCAGGCGTTTATTGACGAACACACCCGGGGATTTGACTCGATTCGCCAGAAAGTCAAATCGTATACGCCCGAAGAGGCGGAACAGGTCACCGGGGTTCCGGCCGAAGATATCCGCACGGTGGCCCGGATGTATGCAACGACAAAGCATGCCGGTATCTATTACACGCTGGGGATCACCGAACATACTCACGGCACGGACAACGTATATTCTTTGGCCAATCTCGTGCTGATGACGGGGCACCTGGGCGTACGCGCGGCAGGCATGAACCCGCTACGGGGCCAAAATAATGTTCAGGGCGCCAATGATGCCGGTGCGACACCGATCTATTATCCCGGCTATCAGAAGGTCACCGATGCCAACGTGCGCAGGAAATTCGAAGACGCCTGGGGGGTCAGTTTATCTCCTGATGATGGCCTGAACCTGAATGTGATGATGAAGGAGATGAGCAAGGGGAACGTCAAGGCGCTGTACGTGATGGGCGAGGATATTGTGATCTCCGAACCCAACGTCAGCCGCGTGGAAGCGGGCCTGAACCGTTGCGAATTTGTTGTCTGCCAGGAAATTTTCCATAACGAAACCACGCGGTTTGCGGATGTCGTGTTACCGGGTGCCTGTTTCGCAGAAAAAGACGGCGTGTTCACCAACAGCGACCGCCGCGTACAGCGTGTCCGCAGCGCCGTCAGCCCACCGGGACAGGCGCGGCCTGACTGGCAGATTCTGTGCGATGTCGCTCGGGCCTGTGGGTACCCAATGCCCAATTACGCTCATGCGGGGGAAGTGTTTGCGGAATACGCGTCGCTGTCCCCGAATATTGCCGGCATCTCCTACCAACGCCTGGACCAGAACGTAGCCGGGCTGCAGTGGCCTTGCCCGGACAAGAATCACCCGGGAACACCGACATTGCACCTGAACGGCCCAATGATTGGACGGGCTGAATTCCAGGCGGTGGACTATCGGCCGAGCGCTGAACTCCCTGACAACGAGTATCCATTAATTCTTTCGACAGGCCGCACTTTGTATCACTACAACAGTGCCACGCAGACCCGTCGCGATCCGGGTCCGGTTGCCAAGCAGCGTGGTAATTTTATCGAAATCAGCAAACGAGATGCCAAAATCTACGGTCTGGAGCATGGTGAGCGCGTCAGGGTTTCGTCGCGTCGCGGGACCGTGGAAGCTGAAGCATGGATTTCGCCGCGCGTACGGTTTGGCTGTATCTGGATGCCAATGCACTTTGCCGAAAGCCGCGCCAACCTGCTGACCAACGATGAGGGCGATGCTGTGACGGGTACTGGCGAGTACAAAGTGTGTGCCGTTGCAATCGAAAAAATCAAATCCAACGTCGCCCAACCAGTGGAATTGGCCAACAGCTAATGGTTCGTCAATTATAAAAATTGAGGTTGGAGCATAGTGACATTGACGAGTAATGGACTTCGTCAACAACCTTATTTCAACAAGCCCATTCCAACAGGTGGTTTAAACAGGTAATTCAAGCAAGTGGTTCAGGAGCTGCTGGCGAAATCCACTGCGCGACAAATCAACGTTGCCGAACCACACGTGCACCATGACGGCGCACCACCATCACAGCAGCCCGAGGGACAGGCCCCCCGGGAGACCTCTGACCAACATCATGGTGATTCACCGTCGGTATCTTTTTCGAAGTCGCCGGCAGTTACAATGACCATCTCTTTCATACTTAGGAATGCCTTCATCGCCGATTCGACTTCAGCTTTGGTCAAATTCTCCATTTTTTTGTCGCTGCTGCTGTAGAAAGCCATGTCCCGTTCGGCTTCGATGTTTTTTCTCAGCAACCCGGCCAGCGTTCGGTCCTCTGCACGACTGCCCTGGCGTTTGGTCAGGTAACTTTCCATCGCCTTGGCCAGTTCTTCGTCCTCGATACCATCAGCAAAGTACTTTTGAATGACCTCATCGATCGTGGCAGCCACTTTGTTTGTGTTTTCCGGATTGGAAATCGCGTAAATGCTAATCATGGATCGCTCATCAATCGATTCGGCCAGAAACTGCGATCCCACACTGTAGGACAAACCATCTTGTTTCCGTACGCGGTCTGCCAAGCGCGATGACAGCGGCCCTCCCCCCAATATATAATTTCCGATCAGCAACGCTTCGTACTGCGGATTGGCGTCGGACATTCGTCGCATCAGTGCCCCGTAGTAAATTGCGTTCTTCTTGTCGGGCGTGTTGATAACAATACGCTCGCCCTTGATCCCGTCCGGCGCCGGTTCAAGAATGCGCTCGAAAGTGACCGGGGAACTCCAGCCTTCAAAAATCTCTCCAAGGCTTTGCTTGATGGGATCGACCTCGAAGTCTCCCACCACCGCAACCTGCCCGGTGGAACCACCAACCTGCTGGTACAACTTCCTCACGTCCTGAAGTGACAAATTCCTGAAATTTTCGATCGACTCTTCAAGGGTCGATACATAGCGCGGGTCGGTTTTCTCATACGGAGAGAGCTTGCGGCTGATCATCCGTACCGCCAGTGATGTGGGGTTGGACAATCCCGTTTTGATTTGCGTAATCCGCTGCTCCCGCAGAATCTCGAATTCTGCTTGGTCAAACAATGGCTCACGCAACGCCGACTTCAACAGTTTCAACACTTCGGCCAATGTTTCGTTTTTGGCCTCGATCGAATAATTCAACATCCCCACATTCGAACTGACCGTCAGTGTGGCCCCCAATTCATTCAGTCGGTCACGAAACGTCTGGTAGTCGATCGATTGGGTTCCTTTGGTCATCAAGGATCCCATTACCTTACAGGCCTCGATCTGCCCGGACAACGAATCGAAGGAACCGAAGTTAATGCGGCCGTTGACAAACACTTTGGCACCGCGCGTTTTCTTTGACAGCAACGCGTATTTGACCCCGGAGTCAAACTCACCCTTGACGCAGCGCGATTCAATATTCTCCGGTGTCGCATCAAAAACTTCTCCCGCCGCAATCGCCGCGCGGCCTTTATAATCGGCCAGCAGACTCTTTAGGTCCACCGGTTCCGGGACTGGTGCGCGTTCGGTTTCCTTGGTGGGCAGGAACACACCCACGGTGCGGTTATCGGTCACCAGATACTTTTCCGCCGCCGCGATTACATCGGCGACGGTTACTTTTTCAATCCGGTCGCGATGCAAAAAGAACAATCTCCAGTCGCCGTAGGCCTGCCACTCGGACAGCTGAATGGCGAACGATTCGCTGTCAGCAAACAAACGCTCGCGCGTTTTCAACAGAGACTGAACCTCCCGCTTGACACGTTCCTCGGTTACTTCTTTGGTGACATTTTGTATCGTATCGAGCATCGTCCTTTCAGCGGCAGCGATATCGGCGTCCTCCGACAGTTTTCCCATCACCAGCATCACACCCGGGTCGTGCGTTTTGAAGGAAAATGCGGAAATGTCGGAAACCAGCTCTGTTTTGACAAGATTCTGGTACAGCGGGCCATCTGGTTGGTTGTCTAGCAACGCCACCAGCACTTCCACCGCCGCATAATCATCGTTGGAGGCAGCGGGTATGTGGTAACCGACACCCACCATTCGCACATCGCCGCTACGGCGGAGCACCACCCGTCGTTCGCCGTCCTGGGCAGGTTCCTGCGTATAGGTTTTGGGCAGCTCCCGATCCGGGTTTTTCAGCACGCCAAAATATTTCGCCGTCAGACTTAAGGCACGGTCTCGATCGAATTTACCGGCCAGAACCACCATGATATTGTCAGGCTGGTAGTACTTTTGATAGAAATCGCGCAGACGATCCACCGGCACCCGTTCGATATCACTACGGTTGCCGATGGTTGATTTCCCATAATTATGCCACTCGAACGCATTGGCCATGATCCGTTGCATCAGCACCCGTCGAGGACTATTTTCGCCACGTTCGAACTCGCTGCGGACGACGGTCATCTCCGATGCAAGATCCTCACCCTTAATCAGACAGTTAACCAGTCGGTCGGATTCCATATCGATGGCAAATTCAAGGTTCTCCTCTGATGCGGGCAACGTTTCAAAATAGTTAGTCCGGTCGTACCAGGTCGTGCCGTTCATATTCAGCACTCCCCGGTCCTTAAGATGCTTAGGAGGATCCAAGTATTTGTCGGTTCCTTTAAACAACATGTGCTCCAGCAAATGTGCCATCCCGGATTCGCCATAGCCCTCATGCCGGGATCCAACATCGATGGTGACGTTAATGGTGAATTGGGGCTTGGAATCGTCCTGTAGCAGCAATAGCTTGATCCCGTTGTCCAGTCGGAATTCTTCAATGCCTTCGATGGTTGTGATCTGCTCGATTCCAGCGGGCAAAACCGCCGTTTTTTCCTGGGCACCGGCACCCGGTATCAGAAAACCGTAGCTGACCAACACAGCACTGATCACAAAACACTGACGAACGCGAGACTTGATGATTTCCAACATGGTGATTCGAACCGTTAACGAATGATTTGAAAGGTGCAATAGCGTGGCGAACCAGCAGTGGTTAATCTGTGCTTAAGCTGGCGGCACTTCTGTTTTATGATAGCGAAGTCCGGATATGGTGACTACCTAGAGGATCCGTGGTTGCGTTTTATTTGACCGTATTCAAAACCCGAGGCATTGTGAATCGTTGATGAATTTTAGCATGCAAGAATTGGCGGCTGTTGAGCGCGCTATTGCCGCGCGGCGGACATGGAAAGTGATTGGTGATCCGGCAAATCCGATTGCGTTTGCCCCGGACGTGGATCAACGGTGTCGAACGCTGGTCCGCAATGCGGTCAAGGCGGCCGACGCAGCTCCGTTTCACTACGACCGGAATTACTGCGGGGTGCCGCAACCGTGGCGCGTGGACATCTTGTGGCACGAAACCTGTCAGGTGATTGCCGGAAAATTCTTTGATTGGTTTGAAGACATCAAACCCGGCAACAAACTGCCGGGAATGCTGTCCTCATGCGGGGCCTGCGTGGTGGTCAGCTGGTTGCCCCAGTTTGAAGATGCCTCCAATCGCCAAACGTCAGCCTCGGACCTTCCCGCTAGGTCAAAACAAATCCAGATCAATCAGGAGCATCTGGCGGCGACATCGGCCTACGTCCAGAACCTGCTGCTGATGTTGACCGCCAGCAACATGGGGACGTATTGGTCCAGCGGAGGGCAATTCCGCCAGGACACAATGAAAACGCGGTTGGGCATCGATCCAGCGGGTAGCGTGCTGGCGGCAGTGTTTGTTGATTTCCAACTGGCAGACCAAAGAAGTACGGAACCCGCACGGGAACGCATCGCCGGCAAACTGGCGAATAAACGTGCGGCGATGGATCAGTGGGCGACCGAAATCAACATTGGTGATATTCGATAGTTGCGACTATGAACCTGAAACGCGCCGGGGCCCCCGGTGTTTAAGCTTCGTGTCGGAGTTTATATCGGTGTATCACTGCTACACTGCGGTCGCTGCTCCAATATTTGTCAGATCTTCATTTTGCCCCGAATCCTCTTACGACGTACTGGAAGTGACTCATGAGCAGGAAGTGCTAAAACTGGTCAGCATGAAAGACGTGGCCGAACTGAATTAACGATGTCCGGCTGCGATAATTTGGTTTTATTTCGCGCGGTTCACGCAATGTGCACACACGATTCAAACATGCAGCGATGTCCCGATTGAGTGGGAATTCCCTGGATTAGTAATGAAAAACTAGGGTTGATGATAACAGTCGGGATTGCCCATGCCCGAATTTTCGAAATAATCATCCAGTATCCATTGAATCAATTTGCTCCGCCTCCGTTTGCCGCAAGACGACATCTATGAGTTATTCCAATCAACCTCGCCAACGTCAACGCCGTCGCAGTTCGTTCTCATCGGGGTTAAAACTGCGTCTGTTATTTGCGGTCGGCATCGTTTTGTTTTCTCTGGTTTCATTTTGGAACAAAGGGCAAGTCAATCCGGTAACCAAGAAGGTCCAGCGCGTCGATATGACGGTCAAGGAAGAAATCATGATGGGGCTGCAAAGCGCTCCCCAGATGGGCACACCCTCGCGCGACCGTGTGGCACAAAATCGGGTGGCGCGTATTGGTGAACAACTGGTCAGCGCATTGAATATGGATTTGTATCAACGAGGCATTCAGAACCCTTATCGGTTTAATTTTACGCTACTGGATGATCGTCGCACGGTTAACGCATTTGCCCTTCCCGGCGGTCAGGTATTTTTGACCGAGGCACTCTTTGGGCAGTTGAATGATGCGCAGATCGCTGGCGTGCTGGGGCACGAGGTTGGGCACGTGATCGAGCGGCATGGATCGGAACGCATGGCCAAAGGTAACCTGATCCAGGGGTTGGTCAGCGCCGCAGGAGTGGCCGGCGGTGGCTACGACAGCTCCAGAATCGCCAGCTATGTCGGCAATGTGGTCAATATGAAATACGGTCGCACCGATGAACTGGAGTCCGACAAATGGGGCGTGTTATTGATGGCAATGGCGGGTTATCATCCGGCAGCGATGATGGAGGTGATGGACGTTCTGGAAAAAAGCTCTGGAGGTGGATCGACGCCCGAGTTCATGTCCAGTCACCCACGCCCGGCAAACCGCAAGGTTTACATTGAAGGCCTGATCAAGGAACTTTCCCCCGAAGTGTTGCAGGGACTACAGCGTTGATTGATTTCGATTTCATCCCCCAATTTCCGATTTCCAACAGGCACCATCGTTAACTTTCTGCTTCGATTCCCTGCAATTTCCGCCAGCCACTGCTGCGAATCATTGACAGGTAAAGCCGCTCGACCTTTTCACGCGCCCACGGTGTGCGCCTGAGAAACTTCAGACTCGATTTGACCGATGGATCACTATTAAAGCAGTTGATTCGGATCCGATGGCCAAGTTCTTCCCAGCCGTAGTAATCGACCAACGCCTGAACGATCACGGCCAGCTTCATTCCGTGGAGCGGATTGTTCGGTTGTTCTTGGGACATAGCGTTTCGCCGGTGAATCTTTCTCTGAGGTTCGCACAATCGTGCGGTGCGGTAGTTTACACGATCGGCAGTTGAAAGCTTACCGTTGGCGATGCTGCCAGCTTCGCTCAGACGCTGGCAGCGTCGCCAACGGTTGGTAAATTCCTAACTGCCAGTCGCCTTAGGCTGCTGCGGTACCGGGCTGCTGCGGTACCGGGCTGCCGTCGTTAAGGCTGCCAAGCGTGTATTTTCGATCGCCAGGTTCGCCGAATCAGGGTTTCCGTTTGGCGGCGGCAATCAGGACTTCAATCTCTTTGATGTGTTCGTGAGGTAGCCGACTGCGTTGGTATTTCCTCGAAATGATATCGTGCAGTGTTTCCAGGTCGTCCAGCTCAATCGCGGGAAAGTGCGTCCATTGCGTTTCCGATTTTAGCCGCGATCGCAGCTGCCACTTGCCGGCGTGGCGGGTGACAGTGACCAAACGCGTCTCTCCGTCTTCGTTTTTTTCACGCCACTGGTGTTTCTTCATCGTTGATGTACCCGGGGAACCGGAAGCCCCGCAACAATACCGTTCCGCCGGGACAGGCTCAACGGACTGTTGCGAACACAGCAGGAATTAAATTGAGACGAAAGCACGAAGCTTGAACATTTGCCGATTTTGGCAATGCGACTATTCATGGTCCGCAGTATACCCCAATCCGGAACATGCGTCTTGCGTTGCCACCTGATCCGGAACGAAAGATTCAGAACCAAGACAGGCCTGTGCGAAACCTTCAAGCGTGTGGGAAATCAGGTTGTGATTGGAGGACGCATGCGGAACAGTTTTTCCCAGTTCTTGTTCAGCATATCGACAGCATCGCCGATTTCTACCGGACTCCAGCGTCCCTGATCGTCCACGTCGGCCAATCCCAATCGGGCCAGTTTTCCCAACGCGTCGTGAATCTCAAAATCAACATCCACTTTGGTTTCGTGGATCAAATAACGCTCTACCATGAGATCGATCGCACGTTCTGTCATCCCTGCGGGCCATGGGTCTGATGCGGCTGTCCGTTCAGGGAACGTACGGTTAATCCGATCCGGACCGCTTTGATCCCACAACAACATGTAGCACAAAATCGTCTCCAATAATTCCTGCTCCTCGGCTTCGTTAAGGATACGGAAAATAACACTGGAATTATTGTCCAAGTTTTTCAAATACAGGCTGCGGGTCAACCCAAACTGATAGTTCTTTTTGGTGCGGAAGTAGCTGAGCACTGATTTTACCAGGTAGCCGCCGATCGCACCCAAAAACAACAACCACACCAAAATCGAATGCAACGTAAACGCAACGGCCAGTACGATCGCACCGCGCAGCAATTTGAAGATCGTAATCGCCGCCCCGGAAAGTGTAGGCAGAATGATCTTGCCGCGATCGATCATGGAAAGCTTGATCTTTGATCCCGGCAGTAAAATTTCCAGATCGGTTTCCGGAATATTTTTGAAGGTTTTCAAATAGACCTTGGATGCGTCCATCGATTCGTCCATGGCGCAGTCTGACTTTAGCCGGAATGCCATAATCAGCCGCTGAAACTCGGGCAGCTCAATGACCTCTTCCCGATAAAAATTTTGCCAGCGTCTGCGGCGTGCCTCAACGACACGATATCCCCTCGCAAAAATCTCCAGTCGGTCATAAAGTTCGAAATCAACCTCTAGTTTGACGCCCCACTGCGACCCCACCGACACGGCACGTTGAATCTCATCGCGCGTCAGTTTTTTATAGTGGGCGCTGTATAGCAATCCGGAGACTTCATCCAGCAATCGCCCAACCTGGCGATCACGTGCCTCGTCAGAGATCTCGTTGATCTCAATCGAGTCATCGTCAGGATCCAGTGGTCCATAAAGCTCCTCCAGTCGCAATAGAGATGACAGGTGTTCGGCATGGAACACCGATTGCAGACGTTCGCACAGTTGTTTGAAATCGTGAGCGTTGGTGCCCTGTAAATCCAGCGTCTGGGCAATTTTCAGCTTCAGGTCGCAATACCGCAGCGGAATGAAGGTCCGCCGTTGCTCGAGGCGAACCGCGATCGGGTCCTGATCGATAGTCCGGACGACAGTCGCCGCCGGGCCGGGTTGCCCGGATTGGGACCGGCCCGTTTGGGAGCGCCCTGTTCGGGAGCTGATTTGTTTGTCTGAACGAATGTCCAACTGTGTTTTCTGAAAATGGAAGTGGGATCGGCACGGACTGTTTTCAAGTTTGCCACAGATCCCGGATCGAATAGCCGCAATTCGTTTGAAGTTCTGAATTATCGTCGATTTTCACCATAAAAATGAAAAACAAGGAGTTTGCGGCGGTAATGCTGGCAGATCGACCGGCCGTACAACTGCCCAAGGGTTGCTCGCACAGGGGCAACTTACGTTAAACCGTGTTTACCGGAGTGCCGGCAATAAATGAACGGATATTGTCAGCGGTGACCTGCATTAAACGCTGTCGCGCCTGCAGTGCGGTCCAGGCAACGTGCGGCGTCAATATACAGCGCTCGGCAGAAAGCAGGGGATGATCGACCGCCGGTGGTTCAGTGTACAGGACATCCAGACAAGCACCACCAATGGTGTGTTCGTTCAGAGCAGTCGCCAGAGCGTGTTCATCGATCAGCCCACCGCGCGCCGTGTTGATCAGGATCGCCGTTGTCTTCATCCGCGACAGCAACGTTTGATTGACAAATTGTGCGTTGGTATCGGTTTGCGGACAGTGCAGACTGACGATGTCGGAATTTTCGAATACGGACTCCAGTGACAGCCACTGTGCTCCTTCAAAGCCGGCAATATCCTTTTTGGTGCGCGAGTGAATCAGGACCTTCATCCCGAACGCCTGCGCCAGCCGTGCGGTGGCCTGCCCAATGCGGCCAAATCCGATCACGCCAAATTTTTTCCCTGCCAGTTCCTCAATCGGATTTACCCAGAAGCAAAACTGTCCGCACGATTGCCATTGGCCCTCTGCGATCGCTTTGCCATGGTCTGTGATGCGGTGACAGAACTCCAACAGCATCGCAAACACATGTTGCGCCACCGAAAGGGTGCTGTAGACGGGGACATTGGCCACAACAATCCCGCGCGATTTGGCTGCTTCCACATCGACAACATTGTAACCTGTTGCCGTCACCGCGATCATTTTTAAATTTGGTAACTGATCGAGTGTTTGTCTGGTCAAAACAACCTTGTTGGTCAGAAGGATCGCTGCATCGACGCTGCGCGAGACCGTTTGATCGGCAGTTGTCGCAGCCCAAACCGTCACATCGCCAACTTCCTCGACAGGTGTCCATGGGTTATCACCGGGGTTCAGCGTACCCCCGTCGAGCACAACAATCTTCATCGATTCACCACCTGCCAAACGATGACAGCCAGAAACACCATCCACATCGTATAGAGGATGCAAACGAAGCGAAACAGATTTTTACCGCTCAACCGGGATGGCTTTTGCGGAGCGTTGGAAGAAGTCAAATGGGTACCGTCTTTCTATCGACCAATAGTAAAACAGCATCATACACTTTTTTTGCGACATTTTGTGCCCAACGTGGCGGGGTGATCAATAAAACCCAAAACCTGGCCACCGTCGCCAAACCGTGAAGCCACACATGGGGTCAAACCATAGAGCCAAAAGCGAAGGCCGTCCACCCTCAGGCGACTGTAGCGCCGTTGACCCGACAGCACCTAGATGGGCTTGCCTGACACCGATCC
>CALCJM010000177.1 GCA_937967505.1 uncultured Pirellulaceae bacterium
CGGCAGCATGGAAACGATGATGAGTGCCGGCGACATGGATGACATGATGGGAGAGGGGATGGAAATGGGAATGGGAATGGGAATGGGGACTTCCGGTCGCAAGATGGAAGAACCGGTCATTCTGGTCGAATTGCCCACCTACCAACTGAACCTGATCCGACGACGGATGAAAATTTTTGCCTTCACGGCCAATGATGTTCTGCAAAACGCGACGGGTATCGATTCGGCGGCCTCTGCCAAAGACAAACAATTACAGAAGGCTATCGCCGAATTCACAGCGGACTTTTTGAAGGACTCCAGCATTGGCGTGATCGACATTGGCAAGAAGAAGGACGAAGATGAAGACAAGGAAATTCAGAAAAAGAGCTACACGGACCAATTGCGTGATGTCTGCCGAGATGGAGCATCGGACTTGAAGAGGATCCTGTTGCGGCACGCTGGCGGTGGAGGCGGGTTACCGGACCCAAGCGATATCGACGCACCTGCCGTGGACGATCCAATTGGTCTGGGTGGTTAAACCGGTAACCGATCGGGTAACCGGTCGGACTACGCCCCCATGTCGGGAACGCGTTTTTTGATCGTCCATCCCAGCCACCCAAACGCGATCGTCATCAGCACGCTGACGTAGTTGAAGATGCACCACGGTGCAAACGCCATCACGCTTACCCCCAGCACTCCCGCTTGAGTGGCACCACAGGTATTCCACGGCACCAGCACCGAAGTCACGGTCCCTGCGTCCTCCAGTGTGCGGCTGAGGTTTACGGCAGCCAGCCCCCGATCCCGGAAGCTTTCTCGAAACATTCGTCCGGGCACTACGATGGCCAGGTATTGATCCGACGCGGTCACGTTTAAAAATATGCAGGTTCCCGCCGTGGACGTGATCAGGGCTCCATTGGACGATGCGGCCTGCACCAAGGGCTGGGTCAGTCGCCGCAGCATGCCACAGGCTTCCATCACGCCTCCAAAACACATCGCAGACAGGATTAACCAGACGGTATTGAGCATTCCGCCCATCCCCGAACTTTTCAGCAACTGGTCGGCAGATGCATTCCCCGTGACCAGTTTCACTTCACCGCTGAGTGCGGTCACGACGGTGACGTAGGTGTCACGCAAAAAACTTCCCGAATCGCCGGCGAGGCTACGAATCATTTCGGGCTGGAACACCACAGCCGCCACGGATCCCAGCGTGGCTCCGGCAAACAATGCCACCACCGCATCGACTTTCATCATCACCATGCCCAACACCGCCGCCGGCACCACGAACAACAGCGGCGTGAGATTAAATTTTTGCCTGATCGCTTCGGAAAGTAACGGGCTGGTTTCCGGGTTGATGTCCGACGAATAGTTGCCCCCAAGATACCCAAACACCAGCAACGCGATCACAATCCCGGGAACGGTCGTCCACAACATGTGGCGGATGTGGGCAAACAAATCTGCGCCTGCCATGGCCGCGGCCAGGTTGGTGGTGTCCGACAGGGGCGAAATCTTGTCACCGAAATAGGCTCCTGAAATTACCGCACCGGCAGCCATCTCCGGCGGTATCCCCAGTGACCGGCCGATACCAATCAACGCCACGCCTACCGTCGCGATCGTGGACCACGAACTGCCGGTTGCGACCGAGACGATTCCACACACGACGACCGAGGCCACCAAAAACCATTCCGGCGTGATCACCTTCAAACCATAGTAGACCATGGCGGGGACGATACCGCTGATCATCCAGCTGCCGGCCAATGCTCCGATTGCCAGCAGCACAAGAATCGCCGGCGCGGTGGCAGCAACCGACCGCACGATGCCCTTCATCATTGCCTGAACTGGAACGCCAAAGAGCGCCCCCGAGATTCCTGCAACTGCTGCCGAAAACAGCAGGACGATTTGATTGGGGCCGTTGATGGTGTCTTCGAAGACCCGGACGTTGATCGTCAGCAGAATCACCAGCACTGCAATCGGAGCAAGGGCAGCCCAGAGCGGCAACCGTTTTTCATTGTCTTCATCCATCACAGGCTCGCAGTACCAGAAACACGCGCCATGATAACAGAATTATCATCCGCCCACGACTGACCGGGGTGTTGATATCAATCCTTCATTGTGCCGGCAGCGCTGCCAGCCAGATTCGTCCCGATTCAGGAGGATGCCTGCGTGATGGGCAGCCAACACGTGAATACCGTTTGGTTGGTATGCGTATCGCGCGCGGCGGTGATATCTCCCTGGTGCAGTTTGATGATCCGCCAGGCTTTTGAGAGTCCGAATCCATGTCCGCGTCCGGCCTCGCGTCCGGAGAAAAAGGGGTCGAACAGGTGGCGTTGGGCCTGTTCATCAAAACCGGCCCCGTTATCCGAAACGCGAAACAAAAGCCTGTCGCCCTGGACCGACACGCGCAATTCGATAGCCCCCCGGTAGCAGCAGCCATCGCCACCGGCAGCTGACTCAACCGCCTCGCGCTCCCTGATCGCTTGGCGAGCATTTTTCAACAGCGCCTCCAATGCGATAGAGACCTGGTTAACGTCCAGTTGAGCCTGATCAACACGATTGGCCATCGTGACACGTATCAGCTGCCCGTCGGCATCATGACGGCGCACGATCTCCCGCACCAGCAGTCGCACATTGGCCTGTTCAAAGACCGGCAGCGGGGGATGTGCGAACAACATCATGTCCGAAATCATGTCATGCGCCACCATCGCCTGAGCATAGATCCGCGCTAACCGGCGTTTACGATCGCAGTTCGATTCGGTTCCGATCAAAACCTGTGCCCCCGTCGCGATGTTGGCCAGCGGATTGTTGATCTCGTGGCTGGCCCCGTAGGCCAGCTGTTTCATCGCGTCAAGTTTTTCCGATTGGAGGCGTGCCTCGAATTCGGATTCGAACTGGCCGTGGGCAACTGACAAATTCAGCAATCTACGTAGCACCTTGGGCGAAACCGGAGCAGGCAAAAAATCTGCTTTCTTCCAGACGCCACCGGTCAAATCAACGCGCGTGCCCGGGAAAAAATCTACCGGGGACAGTGACTTGCCCACGATACGCTTGACATTTTTGGCGGTGGACTGGTCATTGCCCATCATGGCCGCCAGAGCGCGACGCATTTGCTTGTTGGATTTGGCGGTCCACCACCGGCGCGAGGTCCTGCAATAGGCGGACGGTTTGGTTTTCCCTCTCCTCCAGCGGCGAAGGGTTCTCTTTTTCGACAGCACTCCGGCAAGGTTTTCTGCACTCCAAAGAATCAGTTGCCTAGAATCACGCGCACATTTTCCGCACTGCCGGTGATAACCGCTGGCGGCCAACAGAAACAGGGCCGGGCTGGTGCGCAACAGTTGCCCCCACCGCCAGTACTCGCGCGCGGTCATCCCACCCGTTTCCGCATGCTGCCGGACAATCAAATGGTGGTTCGGCAGGTCGCCTGCAATCACTGTTGGCAGACTGCAGACTTCCAGCAGATCCCGGACAGGGCAGGGCAGCCGCACGGTTGATTGACCGATCGCGAAAAGACGGAGAGAAAACATGGCGATCGGGTGACGGGCGATGAGGCGTAAGTGTCTGGAATTCGCGTAGGTACGCCAGCCAGAGCGTGGAGCGTTACTATATATCTCCCTGTCTTCCTGCACCGTAGAATTAAAACGGCGTGGAAAGTTTATTCGTGAGGCTCCACCGTCTGGCGACGGTAGCTACGTTGATGTGGTGATGCTGCCGTCGGTGGCTTTAACCGGCTGCCGAATTGGAGGTTTCCATCTCCAGCATCTGGCATCCCAAATCCACCAGTCGTTCGACCGAAAACGGTTTTTGCATAAACTCATCGGCTCCCGCAGCAATCAAATCTGCGACCTTGTCCTGCTCAACCATTCCCGAGATACAGATGATCTTCACGGATTTCATGGTGTCATCGCCACGCACACGCTTGCAGACTTCTTTACCGTTGATATCGGGCAACATCACGTCCAAAACAACTAGGTCCGGACGGAACTCCTTGACCAACATCCCCGCACCAAATCCGTTATTGGCCGTTTTGATGTCAAAGCGTCCGTCTCTGGCAAACGCGTCCAGCATCAATTCCACCAATTCTTCATTGTCATCGACCAGCAGAATCTTGCGTTTGCCGCTCTCCAGCGCCTCGGTGGGAATTCCGTTCTCTTTCATGAACGCAAAGAGGTTTTCGCGCGGAATTCGGCGAAAACGGCTGCCGGGAACCCGGAACCCTTTCAGACTGCCGTTGTCAAAACAACGGATGATCGTCTGCTGGCTGACCTTACAGATCTTGGCCGCCTCGCCTGTCGTAAAGACTGTCTTCTTAGTCATGAAACCATCCTCTCCCTGGGTGGTCGGGAAACGCGGCAGGGGTTGCCGCTTTCTTCATGATCCCAATCACACTTTGATATGAATGTAAATGCCTTCTGACATCTACGTTAGTGATTCACTCCGTTTCAAAATAAGTGCAATTCAGAAAACCAACGGAGAGCCGATTCGAAAAACCATCGTAGTCGTCTCAACTTACGATGCTGTCGTATCCAACTGAAACAATGCAGTCAGCGGAAACAACCGCCTCTCCCGAGTTTGCCGAAATTGCCAACGCGACGGATTATATCTAACCTCCATAACCGGTCAAGATTGATTGGACAGCGCAAAACACGGCGTTCACGGGCTTTAAGCAAAGCTAGCAAAGATATTCAAAATAAATTCTCTGCGCGACAGGTAGAAACACGCACAGGTAATTGAGCCCACAAAATACATCAAAGTTGGCCGAACTCATATTCTCCGCGCTGTCATTTGTCGCTACTTTCGTGAGCGCCATCGTAACTTGTGTGGCCGCGGTCAGTTTCAAACTGGCATAGAGTTGGTTGCCGCGTACCGGTACCGCGTGTATGACACGGCGTGTTTTAAGCCCCCTGCCGACGCGTGACTTTACCGGCGGACAAGTTTGCATTAGAGACTTCCAAGCTCCACTTTCCGTGATCGAACAATTTAACAACCTACCCGTTACCCCCGACCCGCCTTCCTTTAGCCATTTACCAAACCACGCATCAACGTCCCAACCCCTGCAGCCTTCTTTCAGCGTGTGGGCAATACGTTTGCTGGTGACGGTGTGGTTATTCATGCTGGTCGGTTGCGGAACGACAACCAAGCGCGCGGCGACAGAGCAGTTGCTGATGTCCGACGCCGTCGATCATGCGATCGCAAAAATTGACTTTCAGCATATTGCCAACCAGAAGGTCTATCTGGACACGACTTATATCAAGCCGGTCAAGACGCAGGGGTTCGTCAATTCTCTGTACGTGATCAGTTCGATCCGTCAGCAGCTTGCAGCAGCCGGTTGCCGCATCCAAGACTCGCGCGCTGATTCGGACATCATCGTCGAACCACGCATTGGGACGCTGGGGGCGGACGGCCACGAGGTCACCTTCGGCATCCCCAAATCGGGCGGCATCACCGCCGCAGCCTCGGCATTGGCCGGCAGTCCAATCGCAGCGCTGCCGGAAGTTTCGTTCGCACAAACCAATGCTCAGTCGGGCGTTGCCAAAATCTATGTATTTGCGTACCAGCGTCAGTCGAAGGAACCGCTGTGGCAATCGGGCATGGCCAAGGCGGAAAGTAACAGCAGCAGCACATGGGTGCTGGGCGCGGGGCCGATCCAACGCGGGTCCATCTACAAACAACCACGTTTTGCGGGCCGCAAGCTCAACCCGGTGGGCAAGGGCAAACTGTTGCGCTCGGGGTTGATCGACCGGTCGGTACAATACAACACGCCACACGTCTACGACGATGGCAATGTAAACTACGGTGCTTCGCACGTATTTGCAGCGGCCGCAGATCTGCATACGACGAAGGGAACACGCACTGCCGAGGCGACGCCTGATACAGCAGATGAACCAGCAGACGAACTGCGGCGTTAATCGTCACAGCAGCCTGCCTTAAGATGATTGACAGTTGCGAGTTTACCGTTGGCGATGCTGCCAGCTTCGCTCCGACGCTCTCAGCGTCGGCAACGGGTGGTAAATTCCTGACTGCCGGTCGCCCAAGTCGCCTAAAGAAGACAAGAAATGAAAAACGCTTATTTTTCTTCCAAGCGGATCATCACCTGTGTGATATCGGCCGGTGTGATCCCGCTGATGCGTTGCGCCTGGTCAAGACTCTCCGGTCGGAAGCGCGAGAATTTTTCTTTCGCCTCGCGTCGCAGATGGGGCATCGCCTCGTAGTCAAAGTTTTCGGGAATTTTGCGTTTGGCCAGTCGTTTGTGACGGTCGATCGTGACCTGCTGCTTTTCGACGTACCCCGCATACTTCAGATCGTACAGCACCTGTTGTCGAACCGCGGCGGAGACGGCCTCAAGTTCGGGCGCGTACTGAACCAGATGCTCCCACTGTGTCTCGGTGCGGCGCAGGAATTTCTCCATTGAAACATCGCCGGCGCGTTTTTTGCTGATCAGCTTTTTTGTTTCAGTGATCTCGGCTTCCTTTTTCTCCAAGCGCTGCATCCGGTCTGTTGAAATCAACCCGGCCTGGTTGGCCCGGGCGGTCAACCGCCGGTCCGCGTTGTCCTGCCGCAGCAACAAACGGTACTCGGCGCGACTGGTGAACATCCGGTAGGGTTCGTCCACGCTACAGGTCACCAGATCGTCAATCAGCACGGCCATGTAAGCCTTGTCGCGCTCCAGCACCAGCCCTTGCTTGCCGGCCAGTTTCAATGCCGCATTGGCACCGGCCATCAACCCTTGTGCGCCCGCTTCTTCGTATCCGGTTGTGCCGTTAATTTGGCCGGCAAAAAACAGGCCGGAAACAGACCGGGTCTCCAGCGTATTTTTCAATTGGTCCGGCGGACAGAAATCGTATTCGACGGCGTACCCGTACCGCATGATTTGCGCATTTTCTAGGCCCGGGATCATTTTGAACATCTGGTCTTGGACATCGCGCGGGAGGCTGGTTGAAATTCCATTGACGTAGACTTCATGCGTCTGGCGTCCTTCGGGCTCCAGAAACAGCTGGTGCCGGTCCTTGTCCGCGAACTTGACAACCTTGTCTTCGATTGATGGGCAATAGCGCGGCCCGCTGCCGTGAATCTGTCCGCTGTACATTGGTGCACGGTGCAGGTTGACTTCGATCAGTTCATGCACGCCCGGATTGGTGTAAGTGATCCAGCAGGGTAACTGCTGACCGTTTAACTGACTGTTCAAAAAGGAAAACGGCTGTGGATTGTCATCGCCGGGTTGGATTTCGGTTTTGCGGTAGTCGATCGTGCGACTGTTCAGACGCGGCGGCGTGCCCGTTTTGAAGCGCTCCAGTCGAAACCCCAGTCGGTTGAGAGCACCGCTGATCCCTGTGGTGGTTCCTTCACCGGCACGACCGCCGGCGATTTTTGATTCGCCGGTGTGCATCAGGGCGGACAGGAATGTTCCGGTAGTCAGGATCACTGCATCGGCGCGGTACTCGACAGCGCCTTTGACCAAGACGCCGATGATCTTTTTTTCATCGCCGCTCCCTTCCACCAGCAAATCTTCCACGATCTCCTGACGGAGGTCGAGATTTTCCTGCGATTCGATCTCGAATTTGATCCAGTTTTGATAGGCCTTTTTATCCGCTTGGGCGCGGGGACTGTGCATCGCGGGGCCTTTCCGCATATTCAGCATGCGGAATTGGATCCCTGTCGCGTCGATGGCTTGCCCCATCAGCCCGCCCATCGCATCGATTTCACGTACGATGTGTCCTTTGGCCACCCCGCCAATAGCCGGATTACAGCTCATCTGCCCAACCGTGTCCAGGTTGGTCGTCAGCAGCGCCGTATTGGCACCCATCCGCGCTGCGGCGGCAGCCGCTTCGGTGCCCGCATGACCGGCTCCAATGACTAGGACATCGTAGTGGTATCTTATTTTTTCAGCCATCGTTGTTCCAGATTGAGAATCGGGTCATTTTAGAGCCAATCAACCGTTTGGTGAACGGGCTAATTCTGGACCGGCCTGCTTCTTGAGAAATCACAGGCCCGGTTACCGCAGAAGAGCCAGTTAAGGGGTGGGGAACAAATCGTGGCTACGCTCACCAGAGCGTGGAGCCCCACCCTCAAGCAACACCGCAGTGCAAATCCCCAACCACCCCAAACATCGTCTCTGAGGCTCCACCGTCTGGCGACGGTAGCTACGTTTTTCGCATTGCTTGCTCCCTGATCCAGTTACAGGTAAAACCGGGGGAATACCGTTTGATTTAAAAAACCAATTCAACAGCAAAGCTCCCATGTCAAAACCGCGTGTCGAAATCAGGTATTGCCCTAAATGTCGCTGGCTGCCAAGAGCCAGTTGGCTGTCTCAGGAGTTATTGTGGACCTTCGTCGATGACGTTGGCGAAGTGGCGCTGATTCCTGCCCAATCGGGCGTCTTCCAGGTCGTTGCCGACGGCAATGTGGTCTGGGACCGAAAAATCGAAGGCAGTTTTCCCCAAGCCAAAGAGCTGAAGCAGCGCGTGCGCGATGTGATCGCACCGGAAAAAGACCTAGGGCACGCCGGATAGCGACGCAAGCAGCTCGCCCTATTTTCTGACGTGAAGTAACCAACGGTTCCGTTTGCCTTTGGCTAGTCCACCAGTTATTCTTGTGTTGGCGGCAGAGACGCATGTGCAACCGCTGAACGCTTGCCTCTCGGGGAGAGGCGAGCATCCGATCCCGCTATCGTTCGTCTTGTCGAGACCAAGTCCATGAAAACTGTTCTGCCGCTGCTGCTGATACTGGCGCTACACTGCCTGCCTACCGCCTCGTTGGTCCGGGCGCAGAACAATTTGGCTGACGTGATCGAGCAGGCTGAGAAAAGTGTCCTGCGCATCGAAGTAAAAGGGCTTACGGGCGACGGTCTGGGAAGCGGATACGTGGTTCAGGACGATGGTATGTTTGTGACCAACGTGCATGTCATGGCAGGCGCGCGGGAAGCGGTGGCTCATTTTGCCAACGGCGATTCGGCGAAAATCATTGGCACCTGGGTCATCGACAAAAATCGCGACATCTGTGTTTGCCAGCTGGAAGGTGGCGACTACGCCCCCATTCATTTTTCCTCCAATACGTCTCGCAAAGGCGAAACGGTGATCGCCTTGGGTGCGCCGCACGGCCTTTCCTTTTCCGCCACCACCGGAATCGTCAGCGCCATCCGCGGTGAAAAGGAAGCGCGACAACAAATGGGCCGCCCAAATCTCGAAGGCACCTGGATTCAGGTCGATGCCGCACTGTCGCCAGGCAACAGCGGTGGGCCGCTGATCAACCAACAGGGCGATGTGGTCGGGATGAGCACGCTCGCCTCCAGCGGTCGAGCCCAAAACTTGAATTTTGGGATTTCAGCCGGCGATATACGGACCGCGGTCAGTAAGGCCCGGCAAAGTCAACTGACCGAATTCAGAGACGGTATCGGCAATGTTAAAATGGGTGGCGGGGATTCCGGGAATTCGACCGGTGGAACGGAAAAATTTATTACGCGTACTCCCATCCCCGAAGTGGCCCTTGCCCAATACGTCCAGGCAGGCAAGGAGCAGTATAAAGAGCTGTCCCGTGAGATCCGCAAGGCATCGACCAAGGCGACCGCGCGGTTGCGCGATTACAAACGCGGCGAAACCTACATCCCGCGCGGCGGACAATCCGATTTCATCGTGTTGAAAAATAAGTCGAAGGATCGATACTTCTTTCGCGACGAACGAACCAAGAAACGCCTGGTCGCTCAACAGCAAGAACGGGCCGAACAACTGTCTTCGGTTCGCAAACAGCTGTCCCCTGCGATGGACAACCATTCCCTAGTCACGCTGTTGATGAACGCCGGGCCTGATTTGGACGCGCGAGCCCCCCAGAGCATCGGGTGTATCAGCGATGCGGTCGTCGTTCATGCTTACAATGATCACGAAATTCTGGTGGCCTACGACCAGATCCCGTTCATCATGTGGGTTGAATCAACATCCGGGTTGGCCAGAGGGTCTGCGCTGACACCGACACCCGTATTCGTTGCGGGCACTCATACGGTTTCCATCCCCGAAAAAGGGACTCGTTCAGTCACGATTCTGACGACCGTTTCCGAATCGGACATCCGCCGTGCCGTCGCCGGATTCGATAACGGCACCATCGCCGGCGGGCCGGCGGCCGCCGAGTTCCGGGTCTGGACTGACCGGACGGGCAAGTACACTTTCGAGGCGGTGTTTGTGGAGGCAGGCCCGGAAAAAGTGGTGCTGAAAAACCGCAAAGACAAAATCATCACCGTCCCGCTGGCAAAACTCTCTAAAGACGATCTGGAATTGATCGAGCAGTATAAAAAGTAGCAGCCATCTGGTTATTCGCCCTCCCGGATCTCAGGATCGCCCAGTCCCCGGTCAATTAAACAGCCAATGTTACGACCGGACGATTTGAACTACAATCTGCGTCGGCAAGGGCGGAAACGCCGTTGCGGTTAATCGAACAATCTTAGTCGCATGTACAACGGACGAATCAATGAAAAGCTGTGTTTTGGCCTATTCGGGTGGACTCGATACCTCTGTAATTCTTGGCTGGTTGATGGATGAGGGTTACGAAGTCCACGCCGTCTATGTTGACCTGGGCCAGCCCGGAGAAGACAGGCAGGAAGTTCTGGATAAAGCCAAAAATGCCGGTGCCAAATCGGCACGCATTGTTGACGTACAGGAGGAACTGTGCCGCGACTATGCTTTCCCGGTTTTGTCATGGCAAGCCAAATACGAGGGTCCTTATTTATTGGGAACGTCGATCGCACGCCCACTGATTTCGAAGGTGATGCTGCAAGTGGCCAAAGAAGTCGGCGCAACGGCATACGCTCACGGAGCCACCGGTAAAGGTAACGACCAGTGTCGTTTCCAACTGGCCGCTGAGGCGTTGGAGGCCAACGTCGAAATGATCGCTCCCTGGCGAATCAAAAAATTCCGCGACGCTTTCCCCGGCCGCACCGAATTGATCGAGTACTGCGAGGCCAAGGGGATTCCGGTCAAGGCATCCAAGGCCAAACCTTACTCCAGCGACGAAAACTGTCTGCACATCAGCTACGAGGCGGGCAAGCTGGAAGCGCTGGATGTCAACGGCGTTTCAATCGTCGATTTCGGGATGGGAGTGTCACCTCAGGACGCTCCCGACAAATCAGAAACCGTTTCGATCGATTTCCAGTCGGGCGTCCCGGTGGCGGTCAACGGTGAAAAACTGACGGCATTGGGTATCGTTGAAAAACTGAATGAAATTGGTGGCCGCAACGGTGTGGGCCGCATCGACATGGTGGAGAATCGTTTCGTTGGAATGAAAAGTCGTGGGGTTTACGAATCGCCCGGCATGACCGTTCTGTATGACGCCCATCGCTACATCGAGCAATTGACGATGGACCGCGACCTGATGCACTTGCGGGACCGAATGGCTCCGGAGGTTGCGGAGATGGTCTACTACGGTTTCTGGTTCTGTCCGAAATTTGACGCGTTGCTGGCATTCAATAAGGAAGCTCAGAAAAACGTGACCGGCAGCGTCGAACTGGAACTGTATAAGGGCAACATCATTATTTCAAAGCGTTCAAGTCCCAACAGTCTGTACGACGAAGCAATCGCCTCAATGGAAGGCGGCGGGTCATATAACCAAGACGACGCTGAGGGTTTCTTGCGTATTCAAGGCTTGCCTGGGCGAGTTCAAGCAAGGATTTTGCCGAGAGAGTATTAGGCGGAGTGGGGTTTTCGGTGTGAGGTGTTCGGTTTTCGGTGAGGTGTTTGAAACATTCGGTTTCCCTTCGAGGGCGAGATGGTTTATCGGTCATTCGAGGATCTGGACGTATGGAAGCGCGCGTGCCAACTCGCGGTGACAGTCTACGAGTTAACTCGTGGTTGGAAAGATTACGGATTGAAAAACCAAATGGAACGCGCTGCAGTTTCGATCGCTTCTAATATTGCTGAGGGCAGTGAACGGGGCGGGAAAGATTTTGCGCGATTTCTCAGAATTGCGTCTGGTTCTGCTGCCGAACTTCGAACTCAGATTTACATTGGCAAAAAGATTGGTTTAGTTTCAGACGATCAGTTCAACACGTTAATCCATGAATCTAAAGGAATCTCTAAAATGCTTACCGGGCTAATAAAGTCAATCGAGCAATCCGCGCGCAACTGAGAAAACCGAAAACCGAAAACCGAAAACCGAAAACCGAAAACCGAAAACCGAAAACCGAAAACCGAAAACCGAAAACCACTCCCTCATGCTCGAAAACCCCGTCCTCCAACGCGAGCTGCTAGTCAACCTCCGAATGCCACGCGCATTCGGGTTACTGTTGATCTACCAGCTTCTGTTGGCGACGATGGTTTACC
>CALCJM010000178.1 GCA_937967505.1 uncultured Pirellulaceae bacterium
CTTTAGGAGATGAAATAACATGGAATGTCCAAGGAGCCCTCATCACGACGTATGTTGGTAGCCCCTGTTCCTGCACGCGCTGGCAGGCAAAGGGGCGCATTTGGCTACCGCCAACGATTACCTGGCCGCACGTGACGCGGAAATTATGACCCCCGTCTACAAGATGCTGGGGATGAGGGTGGGGGTGGTCACGGGACAGAGTGCGCGATGCGAACGGCGAGCGGCTTACCACTGCGACATCACCTATACGACCGCCAAGGAAATTGGTTTCGACTTTTTGCGAGACCGGCTGATCCGGCGACACCAAAAATTTAGCGGCCAGAACGCAATCGCTGCGATGACCGGGCAAACCACCGGGGATACGGATTCTCCTGTTGGGCGCGGGTTGAATTTTATTTTGATCGATGAAGCCGACAACGTGCTGATCGATGAAGCACGCACGCCACTGATTGTCAGCAGCACGCCGGACCGCATCGCACAAGCCAAACTGGCGTTGTATCAATGGGGCGCAAAAATCACCGACTCATTCACTGCGGAGGTGGATTTTACAATCGACCCGGAAACAAAATCCGTTTCTCTGACTGCCGCCGGCCGCAGGCGCGTACGCACGATCGGACAACCTGCTGAACTGAGCCGGACGCCGCTGGTTGATATCTATGAACAGATAGAAATGGCAATCCACGTCGCTCAAAACTACTTTGCTCAGCGCCATTACGTGGTGCGTGATGGAGAGGTTGTGATTGTTGATGAATTTACCGGCCGCTTGGCGGAAGGCCGCAAATGGCGATCCGGTATCCACCAGGCAATCGAAGCTCGTGAGGGTGTTGAAATCAGTGTCGAAACAGGAGAAGCCGCACGGATCACGATTCAGGACCTGTTCCTGAAGTACCGGGCCCTAGCGGGGATGACCGGAACGGTTGCCAACTCCGCACCGGAACTCAGAAATATTTACTCGGTGCGTGTCATCGATGTCCCGACCAACAGACCACCGCAGCGAGTACAGATGCCGGCAGTCGTATATGGATCCGCACAGGAAAAATGGCACGCCATTGCCGATGAGGTGGCCACAATGCTGAAGATCGGTCGCCCGGTGTTGATTGGCACACGTTCGATCGACAAATCCGAAACGCTCTCCGGCATTCTTGCTGACAGAGGCATCGACCACGAAGTGCTTAACGCCCGCCATCTTGACCGCGAAGCCCAAATCGTTGCCGATGCGGGACAAAGAGGTAAGGTTACCGTGGCTACCAACATGGCAGGACGTGGAACGGATATTAAACTTGCCCCGAACGCATTGGCCACCGGTGGTTTGCATGTCATTTGTAGCGAACTGCACGATTCAGCGCGAATCGATCGACAGTTAATCGGGCGCTGCGGCCGGCAGGGAGACCCCGGTTCATGGCGTCAGTTTTTAGCACTTGATGATGATCTGTTAAAGGTTGGTCTGGGACAACGCAGAGCGGAAACGTTATTGAAACATGCAAACAACCCCGGCAGTTCGTTGACACGTTTTGCCGCGCTGTTCTATTCCGCTCAGGCGGCCATCGAACGGAATCACTACCAGGCTCGCAAACACTTGCTGTATCACGACCGCCAACGCCAGAAGTTCCAACGTGAGATGGGGCAGGATCCGCACCTAGATACCGCCGGCAGTGAATAAAGGCTGGCAGTCACTGACATCAGTTTTCAAGAGGGTCCGGGCTTGCCGGAACGCCGATCACGACCGGTCGGATCTGAACCCAAAAAATCGGCTGGAGAACTTCCTGTTCTCCAGCCGTCGTTCGGTTATGGTTAAGCTGTTGTCGGACCCTTCCACAACCAGGGCTTGCCAGACAAAAAACTTCATGTTCTTCGGATTCGGTAACCGAATGTCATCCTGTGACCAAGATGACATCACGCCTGCCGCCAAACTGACAAACTCGAGGACGTATCGTTGGCAGAAACTGCCCTAGGCACGGCTTGCTTCGACCGTAGTCTGAAGGTGCTTTTGACAGTTGCTGCGGGTTAGTTTTCGCAGAAAAATGAGGAGTTACTTTTAGGGAGGTTTGTGAGGCTGTTGGACCCGTTTTTTCGTCCAGCAGCAACCGGGGGATTCTTGTGTGGATGGTTCTGTAAGGGCTTCAAAGATAGTCAATCGTCATCCTCCGTCAATGCTTCAGAAATGGCCGGATTTACCGGGGAAAATGGGTGATTGAATGAAAAACATCGGGCGATTTTGGTAGGAAAAACATCCAAAATTTACCGAATTGGCTCGCTGGCGAAGGTGACAGCACCGCACACTGGTGACTATCCCGACACAGTGGCCGTAAAAGAGGGCTGTCAGGCTCGCAGGCCCCATCCGCATCCTCCTCCATTGGCGTCCTCACGCTTCCTTCCCCACCGGTGAAGGCCTGCGAAAAGGCGCATGCGGAGCGATCTGACCTCAGCATCGAGCGCCAGATTTGCCGCCCGGTGAAATGGAGGTTGCCACCGCTCTCCAATTCACCATGGTTAAGGTAAGTTGTTTGTCTGGATTTCCGCTGGTGCGGACAACAAATTAAAACTCCCGGGCCATGCTTGATGACCGTCGATAACCAAAACTGCCTGAACACCGACCACTACGATTTCGATCTGCCCAAAGAGCTGATCGCCCAATTCCCGTTGCCCAACCGGGAGGACGCGCGGTTGCTGCACATTTCGCGCGTCAACTCATCGATCGAACACTACCATGTGCGTGACCTAGATGAACTGCTACGACCGGGCGACTGCCTAGTGCTGAACAATACCAAGGTCATTCCGGCAAAACTGGTTGGCAAACGCACTGCCACTGGCGGCCGCTGGGAAGGGCTGTTTCTTCAATCTGATGAGGCCGGCAACTGGAAAATGTTGTGCAAGACGCGCGGAACCATGGCGGCGGGGGAAACCGTTACGGTGCGGGATCGCGATGGCATTGAACGGGCTGAACTGACCCTGGTCACCCGGCTGGATGACGGGGCGTGGGTGATGCGTCCATCGCTGGAGGGAACTGCCGAAGAGGTACTGGGACAGATTGGGCGCGTGCCTTTGCCCAACTATATCCGCGGCGGCGATATGGTGGACAGCGATCTGACGGACTACCAAACGCGTTTTGCCAAACACGCCGGTGCGGTCGCCGCACCAACGGCCGGGTTACACCTGACCAAACGTCTGATGGATCGCATTGTCAATCGTAACGTCGCCATCGCACAGGTGACACTGCACGTCGGCATCGGCACCTTTCGTCCGGTCAAGGCCGACCATCTAAATGAACACGAAATGCATTTCGAGTGGGGGCAAATCGATCAGGCCGCAGTGGACACAATCGAATCATGCCGTGCTGCCGGCGGAAGAATTATTGCCGTGGGCACAACCAGCGTACGGGTGTTGGAAACCGCCGGAGCTGACGGAAATCTGCGTCCGTGGACAGGCGAGACAAATTTATTCATCAAGCCTCCGTACCAGTTCAAACAGATCGATGCCCTGATGACGAATTTTCACCTGCCCCGCAGCACCCTCTTGGTGATGATTCGAACTTTCGGAGGGGACGAACTGATGACCCGTGCTTACCTGGAGGCCGTGGCCGAAAAGTATCGCTTCTTCAGCTACGGTGATACGATGTTGATCGAGTAGTGATCAACATCGTGTCAGGCGACAGGCAGTCAGGAATTTACCGTCCGGTTGGTTTGCCCAAAAACAAGAAACAAACGCAGAAACACTGTCCATGCTGCTGGTTTACAGTCCGTTAATCCAGCGACGGACATGGTGCAGACCGTATCCGATGTACGCACCGCAAGCGTCGGTCAGGTCCGAGAATTCGGTGCAGCACTCCTGACAACATTCCTCCACAGGAATCGTGATCTTGCGGGGCACCATGCGGACGGCGCGTTGAGGAACCTTGACTTTGACGTGGTAAGGCTCCAAGACCTTGTAACGACGCATCGCCGGGCGTTTGATAGTACGGGTGACAGGTTTAAAAACGGTCTTCTTGAGGACCTTGGGAACGTTCTCCCAATACAGTTCCGATTTGAACACTGGCACATCCCTGTAAAGCGTATCGTAGACTGTTTTGGTCAGCACTTCCGGTTCGGAAGTCATATAGGTCTCGGTGCGCACATCGGAAACGGTGCGCGAGCGTGTTTTGAAGACGCGGCGAGTTTTGATTTCCGGCACCATTTCGGTAACCTTCGTCGTTTCAATGTAGGGTACCTTTCGCTCCACTACGACATAGTCGGTTTTGGTGCGAATCTCTGGGACGTTGACGGTGTACTTCACCTCGCGTGGCACCTCGACCTCGTACTCCTCGGTCTCATTCACCTCGCGATAGTCGATCTCGGGAACCTTGACCACATAGGTTTCATCCACCATCACCGGGACCCGCACCGTCACGTTTTTCACGACCTGACGGGATTTTTGCACAGGTAGCACAACGGTGAATTCTTCGGCTTCTTCAACGGGAGAGACCTGCGTCGCTGGAAGTTTGATATTGCGCGACCGCGGGACAACCTCGCGCACCGTATACTTCGTTGTACGCTCTTCAGGGACATTGAAATACTCGTTGACCGAAACGTTCCTAGTGCGTGTCTCCTCTCGATAGTTGGTTACCGTTTTGGCACGGGTCTTGCGGACCAAGCGAAACTTGGTGACAGGATAAGATCGCTGTTTGGTTTCCGTTTCGTAGCTATAGACCTTGTCCACGGCCTGGCGGACCTCGGTGCGATATTTGGTAACGGGAATCATGCGCTGACGCTGTTCGGTGCGATGCTTCGTTACGGGGACTTGGTAGGGCACCTTCTGTTTAACCGTTTTGAAGGTCGTGAAGGGAATCTTGCGGGAGACCACATTCGGCACCCAGCGCGTTTTGCGAACGGTACGGCCTTTGGGACAGCATGTCGGACACCCGCACATGTCCTGTCCCTCTTCGAATGTTTCCACCGAGATAGTATCGGTGACCCAACGGCCCATGTCCCGTTTCACCATCTGGAACTTGGTCACCGGCATTTGTCGCGGCACTTCGCGGTAACGGGTTTCTTTGGTTTCGAACGGGATTTTAACGGTGTAAACCTGTGGCATGTGTTCGACATACGGCAATTTAACCACGTAGGGACGCGTCACGTCGCGCCCAATAATGGTCTTGACTTGGTAAGCGCGGTCGGCAGTTTCTTCGTACGCCTCGTTTTCATAGAAAACCTCTTCGATCTCTTCCTTGTAGGGCACGGTCACCGTATAGGTCTGCGGGATGGTTTTCTTTTGTCGTTGCTGAACGTCGATGGTTTCTTTGACCACACCGGGCGAGTCGATATAGTCCAGGAAATCTTCTTTTCCAGGAGATGTCCCCTGAAGCACTTCCAGTTTCGTCACATTGCGGCTGCGCTTCTCGCGCACGTACTCATAATACTCCTCGTTAACTCGCACCTGTTTGACCTCAGACCGGTACTTCACGACCTGCCGGGTCAGTGTCCGTTCCACCATTTTCGTGAACGGAATTTTTCGGACAAAGGTGCGTTTGCGTGTCTCGTAGTCAATTTTCACGCGCGTGCGTGTCTGCGGAACCATCACGACGTACTCTTTGTGGATCGGCTCCTTTTCTTTGACTGTCTTGTATCGTGTTTTGCGAATCGATTTCTCCTTGGGAACCATCACCGTGTACTGTTCCTCTTCGGGAACCTCGTAGGACTCCTTGCGTTCGGAGGTGACCTGCCGCGTTTTGGGTTTGGGAACCATCACGGTGTATTTGACCTCGCGCGGAACCTGGTATTCCTCCTTGCGATAGGTCTTGAAATTCCGCACGCGCGGTTCTTTCACGATGACGGGAAACGTCTCGATTACGGGCACCTGATGCGTAATTTCGTGTTCGATAAAGTAGGGCTGTTCCTTGATTCGGGGGCGATAGTGAGTTTCGTTGACGGTGGAATATACCGTGTACCACTCCGGCACCAGAATGGTTTTGGTCAAACACAATGGCTGGCAGGTGGTGATGCACGTGGTTGTATGTCTACAGTGTCCACAATCGCAATTGCCGGGGTGAAGGTTGTTGACCGCACCGGAAATTAAAGGCGCTGCATGAAATAGATCACGTTGTGTGGAAAACAGCCCGAGGGGATTGCGTGAACGTGTGATGGCGGGGGCCGGCAGGATCGCATCCAGCGACTGATCTGATCGCGCGGGCAATGTGCCGTTGGTAATCGGCAAAGGCCTAGTCTCCGTCGTCAGTAAATCTGATCCGTTGACACTCCCGTCCAGATTCAATGCGGGCGTATCATACGCGGACACCGGCGGAGTCACAGGTGAGTCATCTGGCCGGGATTGGCCGTCAAGTTCCGATGCGCTGCGGCTGGATGCCGGTGGCAGAAACACATCGCCTCGCGCGCCTTCCGGATAGTAGTCCTGTCGGCGATCGGGTGGCGCAGAGCCATCGCGTGATTGAGTGTCGGGGCGGCCGCTGTTGCGTGGGCTCGTGCCCGATCGATCAAACGTCCCGAAAGATCCCGAGACACTTTCGTTTCTTTCGGGAGCCCATTGCCGATTGCGATTACCGGAGAACGAGGGTGGGGTGGCACCAACAGGTGGATCCGCCATGCTCCCGCCGCGCGTCCCACTGCCGCCGGGAAACGGGGTGCGGATCCCCTGGCCTCGAAAGAAGCGTCGCTGTTCGGGGCCGACTCTCAAATTGGTTTTTGATTTCGGTTGCTCTGGAGCAAAAAAGGAGAGACCATTGGAGACACTGGAGTGCGTTTGGCTGGAATGTGTTTGCCAAGACTGCGTCTCAATAGGGGCAACTGAAAATATTGATGCAGATGCGGTACCGTCGATACCGGACAAATTCTGCCGAATTTGCTCGGTGACGATGCGGCTGGAAACGTCGCGCGGCGATGTTTTTATTTCAGAACCATCCCCGGGCACGACGATCGGAACCGCATCTCCGAGCACTGGTGGAGCCACCGGGCTGGAGGAAGCGATGGCCGCGTTGGCGTGATCTCCGGCGATCGCAGTTGGAACCGGGACCGTCAGTCTGCCCGAAAGCACCATAGAAATGATGCAGCACAGAACGGATCCGGCAATCATAACTGGCTGGGAGAACTTCATTGACGGTGCGGTCGGCGACAGAATGTAAAAATAGGCAATCTAAGGGTAGTTCAAGGCCGTTACCGCTTCAAGCGCTCTAAAGCGGTAAATTACGGGTTAAATCGCAACAAAACCAGCTTTTGGCGGGCGGGGACGGGTCTCCAGGGGTACGCTTGAAGAAATCCGACTACGAGACCAAGCGTTGGCGATACAAAGTTGGCAGCACGACACGCGTCACATCACTTTGGCGCGCCAGTGCAGCCGACATCGCTGGCGTCGGCGGGCCGGCAGAACATCAGGTTACTTGCACCGAAAGACACGATCGAAGATGGATGATTCAAAACTGGCGGAGATGAAGGAGCTGCACCGGGACCGTAACCAGCAGTCGGCGGATCTATACGAAGACTTTTCGACACATCGTCAAATGATCTCGGGCATCATTCAGCAATGTTTGAATTCGTTGCCGTTGGCCCGGGAAGAGGCGCTGCCAACGTTGACCGTTTGGGGGGCCGGTAATACCAACGATCTTGATTTGCCTGCCGTTTGTGCCCATTTTTCAATGATTCAGTTGATTGACCTAGACCCTGTTGGCCTACAGCGTGCCGCAGAGCGCCAGGACCTGTCCGACGCGGATCGGGCGAAACTGCGACTGATAGGAAACTGTGACGCAACGGGGCTTCTGCCGGAGCTTGCCGCGCTGGCAGCCAGTTTCCATTCGCAGACATCGCAGTCGGCGGAGACATCGCAGTTGGCGGAATCGCCGCAGTCAGCAGATCCCTCCGGGGCAACCAATGCAGCGGCGGCACAAACGGCAAACTTCATTGCTCAAGCGGCCACCGCGCGGCCGCAGATTCTTTCACCTGAAGGTCAACAGGAAAGCCCTTCAACAGAAATTCTCAAAACGGATGTGGTTGTGTCAGCCTGTTTGTTGTCGCAACTGATTGATTCAGTCTTCAAAGGACTGGGAGATGGCTTTCCGTACGTCAATGAAGCAGTTCTGGCAGTACGCGACAACCATTTGAGTATGTTGCTGGACGCAGTCGAATCCGGATCGATCGTCGCGCTGATCACAGACTTCGTTTCCAGTGACACTTTGCCGGAGCTAAATACGGAAATGCCGCCGCAGGAGTTTTCGGAGCTGGTGGTCACGGCGTTGAACGGGCAAAATTTCTTCACAGGGACCAACCCGGCAGCAATTCAGCAACGCTGGGCTGCGCTGGAACAGGACCGCGCTGGATTCGCCGGTGCCCCGGGAAAACTGAAAATTGGGGTCACCCAACCCTGGCGTTGGCGATTTGGGAAACGTAGCTTCGCCACGATCGCGCTGATCGGATCGCGCTGATCAGATCGCGCGGTTCACCTGATCGCACTAATGGGAAATGCAGAACCGAGTTCGCAACCGGAGCCGCACCTCGGGAAACCCCGGACACGCGTACTGTCGCGCCACAAAATAACCGTTCACACCCTCCGTTCCTTCAGCGTCAGTTGCGTTTTCGCAGATTGTCTTCCGGGTCCGTTTCTTTCTGCGAGCTCTACGGATAAAATCTCGGCATGCTGCCCACACGCTGGAAAATAACCGCCACGCCACGCCGGCCAAGGAAACGGAATCGATGAACCTACTTTTACTGCGCTCTTTGGTCATTGTCGTCGGAGTGGGAGTCATCGCTTCCATGATTTCCCCCCAGCCTGTCACTTCAACGGAGCAAACCGATCTCGTTACTGGCTCTGAAGTGCCGGCAGGCATTAATCCGGGGACGCTCCACCAAGTTGCTTGGTCGCCGCAGGTTGGTCTACCGGATCTGATAAAAAATCCGCTGACC
This sequence comes from uncultured Pirellulaceae bacterium, assembly GCA_937967505.1. Taxonomy (GTDB): domain Bacteria; phylum Planctomycetota; class Planctomycetia; order Pirellulales; family Pirellulaceae; genus Mariniblastus. The sequence continues at coordinate 8,880 of CALCJM010000178.1, forward strand.
CATTCGGACATGGACAAAGCCAGTGCATTGGCGGGGTCGGTCAAGGCCAGCGAATGGCTGGGACCATTGGCACCAATCGCCATTTCACCGTTCTTCGGCGTCACACTGCTGGCAGGGCTGGCACAGTTTGGCAATGACTGGATGCCGGTCAATGAGTTTTTAAGCAACAATGCAGTCCTGAAAAATCCGGCTGTATTTTGGGTGTTTCTGATTCTGACCGTCCTGACCTCGGTTCCCCGGTTCACCAAAGTCAGCAAGGCCGCAGCCCAAGCGATTGATCAGGTCGAAGCGTACGCCGGTATCATTACCATCATCCTTTTGCGGGTGATGATGATCCCCGAAGCAGGATCGCCGGCAGAGGTCCCCGTGGTGTTGCAGGCGGGCGTATTTTCCATGACGGCCGATACGTTGATGTGCGTGGCAGCAGTAATCAATATCGTCGTGATCAATACCGTCAAGTTTTTCTTTGAGGTGTCTGTCTGGTTGATTCCATTTCCTTTCGTGGATGCACTGCTGGAAGTCGGTAACAAAACGGCCTGTGTCGCATTAATGGCCGTCTACGCCTACAGTCCCCTGATCGCTACGATCATTAACCTAGTCATTTTCACTGCCTGCCTGATCGCGTTTCGATGGATCTATCGCAGGACGGTCTACTTGAGAACCATTCTGTTCGACCCGGTGCTGGCGATCGTCTGGCCCGGATACGGAACGCCCAAAAAGAAGCGGCTGACAGTGTTTAACAAGGAACCGCTGGCCCCATTCCCGGCCAAATCTAGGCTTGTGCTGTCTGTCGAAGATAGCGGATGGAAGCTCACCGAACAGCGGATATTGTTTCAGGGTAAATCGATCCCGATTGACGCCGCCTCGAACCCGATGATCCACAAAGGTATGCTGAGTAATCATTTGGAGTTTTGCGACCAAAGCGATGGCGATCACCAGAATCCAAACCACTTGGTATTCTCTCGCCGTTACTCGGGTGAATTGGCAAAGCTGGCTGAGCTGCTGCGCATCCCGGTCGCGACAGAAATTGCTCAACCGGATGTGCGAACGGGAGATCTACACACCGCTTAGAGCCACCGCCCCACCGAGGCATCAGGAGCAGGCGGTGCCAGGTGTACGATCCCGTCACATTGATTTTTTGGCCCGTGGATGGGCTTGATCGTAGGCCTTGCGGAGTCCGGCAGTACTGATGTGCGTGTAGATTTGGGTGGTGACCAGAGATTTATGCCCCAACAACTCCTGAACGCTGCGAATGTCTGCGCCGCCGTTGAGCAGATGTGTGGCGAAACTGTGCCGCAAGGTGTGGGGCGACGTTCTGGTATCAAGGCCGGTCAGCTTTAAGTATTTTTCCAGTAACCGGCCAACGCTGCGGGTGGTCAGCCGTTTCCCGTACTTGTTTAAAAACAACGGGTCGCCTTTGTCGCCCGGGCGTTGTTTGTCGGCCACCACGCGCTGCCGCATCCATGCCCGGATGGCTTTGACCGCAAATTTTCCCAGCGGAGCCAACCGCTCACGTTTCCCCTTACCACGCACGCGCACCAGCCCGTCCTCCAGATCCAGATCATCCAGATTGATGCCCACCAGCTCACTCACGCGCAGCCCGGCAGAGTACAACGTTTCAAAAATTGCCCGGTCGCGCGCTCCCATCGGATCTTTGGCGTCAGGTGCGACCAGCAATTTCCCAATCTCGGATGTCGTCAGAAAATGAGGCAACTTGCGTTCCCGACGAGGATTCCGCAACGGTTTGGCCGGATTGGAATCGCAGAGCCCCTCGCGTTGGGCGAATCGAAAAAAACTGCGGAGCGACGCCAGCTTGCGAGCAACGGTGGTTTTCGCGTATTGGGCTTGGTGCAGGGCAGCAACGTAGGTGCGGAGATCCTGCGGGGTCAGTTCGCCCGGCGTCGGCACCTCGCCCCGCGTATCCTGAAAATACTCGATCAGTATTTCAAGATCTTCCCGGTAAGACTTGATGGTGAATTCAGAAGAATTGCGTTCAATCTTCAAATAACGCAAGAATCTTTCGGTCGTCTTCTGCACGATTGCTACCAGATAGGCTCTTCGCCCATAAAATCTTCGAAAGAGTTAAACTCTGCACGCGGTCCGTCCGAATGGCCGGCGGTTTGGTCGGTATTCTGAAATTCCTGACCTCGTTTGCGTACCGCGCGTCGAACCTTTTGGCTTAATACGGCCGCATCGTACCAGGAAAAACTCAACTCCGGATTGGAGGCATACTTGCCCAAGGTCCGCAGCGTCTCGCTTTTTTGTTCATCATTGAACAAAAAGATATATCGCTCTTCGCCTTTGACCAGTGCTACTACATTTACGTCCTGTGACACATTGCCTCCGCCGCCATCGCCAGTTGTTGTTGCCTGTTGCCGGACGCTTTCGGGAGGTTGCCGCAAACCGAAACCGTCTAACACATGCATTCGGCAGCCCGCGGCGAGCAGAACACACGGATGTCGATACCGCCACGCAATCTGGAAACCAGGCTGTGGCTAATCAGAACAACCGGAACCAGTTGTCGTGACAGCCTGCGAAACGCTAGCCGGTGGTGGACATTTTTCCGCCGCCAAATCAGCGCGAAAGGGATCACCGATCTGATTGATCTGACCGATCGGATCCAACTAATCTGTACCTCGCGCCGCGCATTACTGGCGGTGCCCCGGTCCAGTTTTAGATTGACAGCGAATCGATTCAAACGGCCGAAGTGACTGCACGCTTTCAGCTCACTTGTGAGATCGTTCGCGGTTCTACCGACGTTTGAGCAGTAGCATTACAGCAACCTTGCTGACCTACGTGTGAATCGCGCGACCTGCAACGGCCAGCGCCGCCTCTTGCATGATTTCGGAAAGCGTGGGATGGGCGTGGCAGCAACGCGCCAGATCTTCGCTGGTCGCACCAAAATTCATTGCCACAGCCGCTTCTGAAATCAGATCGCCTGCATGCGGACCGATCGCGTGTACGCCAAGGATCCGGTCGGTTTGCTTGTCGGCAAGAATCTTGATTTTCCCATCAAAATCACCGATCGCTCGCGCCCGACCGTTGGCCCCAAATGGACAGCTGCCTTTCACGTAAGCGATACCGGCATCTTTCAGCTGCTGTTCGGTCTTCCCGACGCTGGCAATTTCCGGCCAGGTGTAAACAATTGCGGGAATCACGTCGTAATTTACGTGGCCGGTACCATTGGCAATTTTCTCAATGCAGGCGATGCCTTCCTCAGAAGCCTTATGTGCCAGCATCGCACCGCCAATGCAGTCACCGATCGCGTAAATGCCCTGCGCGGAAGTCTGGAAATTGCCACCGACCTCAATAAACCCATGCTTGTCGGTTTGGACGCCGGCAGTTTCCAGCCCGAGATTCCGGGTGTTGGGAGAACGCCCGGCCGCCACCAACACGCGGTCGCACTCAATCGGATTTTCCCCTTTGCATGTCACCACACAGCCGCCAGCATTTTTTTCAACGCTCTCCACCCACATATTGGTGCGGAAATGCAGCCCCTGTTTTTCAAAGGTCTTCACCGCCGCCCGCGCGATCTCCTGATCCAGACCACTGAGCACCTGGTCGGTGCCCTCAAGGATCGCGACCTCCGCGCCCAAGCGGCTCCAGACCGAGCCCAATTCCAGCCCGATATAGCCGCCACCGATGACCACCAAACGCCGAGGCACGTTGTTGTAGGAGAGCGCGGCGGTGCTATCACCGATCAAGTCCCCGTCCAACTGGATACCGGGCAACTTCATGGGTTTGCTGCCGGTTGCAATGACAATGTGTTTCGCAGAAACCGAATTATCTCCAACCTTGATCTTGCCATCGCCGACCAGTTCCGCGCGACCGACGATCGCATCGACTTTATTCCGCTTCAACAGCATCGCAACGCCGCCGGTCAACGTATCGACAACGCCCGCCTTGCGACGCATCATCGTGTTGAGATCAACCGTCAGTTTGGTGGCGGTGATCCCGTGCTCCATCATCTTGTCCCGGGCCTCAACCAACAGATGGCTGGATTCCAGCAACGCCTTACTGGGGATACAGCCGACGCGCAAGCACGTGCCACCGAATTTCTGATTCTCATCGATCACTGCCGATTTCAGGCCAAGTTGCGCGGCGCGAATGGCGGCAACATAGCCACCGGGGCCACCGCCAATAACGACTAAATCATAGCTGGTTTCCGACATATATCATTCAATATTGAAAGGACGCGGGGCAAGGATGCGGTGGTGCAGTGGTGCACCACAATAAAACACCCGATACCGGTTTTTGTAAACGAACACATGAAATCGACGGCCCGCCGCCGTTTTACACTTCCAAAAACAGACGTGCTGGCTCTTCGAGTACCTCTTTGATGGTTTTGAGGAAACCAACGGCCTCCTTGCCATCAACGATTCGGTGATCGTAAGTCAACGCAACATACATCATCGGGCGGATAACGACTTCTCCATTGAGCGCGATGGGGCGCTCCTGAATCGTATGCAAACCCAGAATCCCACTTTGAGGTGGATTGACGATCGGCGTCGAAAGCAGCGAACCATAGACCCCCCCGTTGCTGATCGTGAAGGTGCCGCCTTGAAGGTCGGCCGGCGTGACCTTATTAGCTTGGGCCAATGCTGCGTATTCGCCAATCTGCTGTTCCACGTCGGCGAAACTCATTCGTTCCACATTTCGCAGCACCGGAACCACCAAGCCTTTGCCACCACCGATGGCGATACCGATATCGTGGTAGTTCTTCCAGATCACGTTGTTGCCCTGGACCTCTGAATTGATCGCCGGAAACCGCTTCAAACTTTCCACCGCCGCTTTCGCGAAGAAAGACATGAACCCCAGTTTCACGCCGTGCTTCTTCAAAAACGCCTCCTTGTATTTTTTCCGCAAATCCATCACCGGTTTCATGTTGATTTCGTTGAAGGTCGTCAACAGCGCGGCGGTTTGCTGGGCCTGAACCAGACGGTTTGCGATCGTCCGCCGAATCATGCTCATCGGCACCACTTTCTCCACTCGATCGCCCCCTTCGATCATCGTGTTGAACTCTTTGGATTGCGACGCTACTGAGGATCCCGCCGGTGGGGCTGTCGCGCGAGTTTGCGGTGTGGCCTGAGCGGGTGCCGCTGGCACCCCTGCAGGACTGGAAAACGCGTCGTTTGCCGCAGGTTGGGTCGGGGGGGCAGGAGCGGGGGCACTTGATTTACCTGACGATGTCGCACCGGAACCACCGGGTTTAAGTCCGTGGGCCTCGATGTAACGCAGCACGTCCTCCTTTTGCAATCGTCCACCGGGGCCCGATGGTGTGATGGCGTCCGCCGAGATTTTATATTCATCCAGGACACGTTCAGCGGCCGGCATAATCCACGTGGCCGAACCCGCCCCGCCTCCCGAAACGGGTGCGGTTGCCGTTGTTGCTGCGGCCTGTCCACCTTTGGCGGCGGTCGCGGTGGGAGTTGCTGCCACACCACCGGCGTTGGTATCCATGATGCACAACAGATCGCCAACCTGGGCAAAACCACCCGCCTCAACCTTGATTTCCTGAATCACGCCTGCCTCCGGGGCCGCCAGCGCCTGGGTCGCCTTATCCGATTCAAGTTCGACGATGTCTTCGTCTTTTTCGACCCACTGGCCGACCTCTTTCAGCCACTGGCCAACTTGAACTTCCTGAATGGATTCGCCAAATTCCGGGACGGTGATTTCAAACATGTTTCTGTCGTGATGAATTGAATCGGATGATGATTGGTTGGTTGAATAATCGATCAGGCGTTGACCGGCGCGCCAACAGCGTCGTCCAGTAACTCTCGTTGTTCGATCGCATGCATCTTTTTGGATCCGGTGGAGGGACTGGCCGATTCCGGGCGACTGACCACTTTCAATGGCCAGCGTTCCTGCAAACCCATTTCGTCCCATTTGACCTTCATAAAATACCATGCTCCCATATTTCGTGGCTCTTCCTGAACCCACAACACCTGCGTGCCCTCCGGGTAGACCTCCAATGCCGCCTCGATCTCGCCCACCGGCAACGGGTACAGTTGCTCGACCCGCACGATCGCAAAGTCGTTTCTTTCGGACGATTCGCGCTGTTTCGCCAGATCTACCGCAACTTTTCCACTGGTGACCAAAATACGCGCGACATTCTTCGGATCGACCGTCACGTCAGGAAGCACGCGTTGGAAGGTTCCCGAGCAAAAATCTTCAATTTTTGACATGACCTTCGGCTCACGCAACAGACTTTTTGGGGTGAACACAACCAGCGGTTTCCGCCATTGGCGTTTGACCTGACGGCGGAGTAGATGGAAGTACTGGGCTGCCGTGGTGGGAACTGCGATCTGCACGTTGTCGTCGGCGGCACCGGTCAGGAAACGCTCAATTCGGGCGCTACAATGTTCGGGGCCAGCCCCTTCAAATCCGTGTGGCAGCAGCATCACCAAACCACTCAAACGCCGCCATTTGTCTTCGGCAGACGTAATAAACTGATCGACGATCACCTGAGCCGCATTGAAGAAATCCCCGAACTGGGCTTCCCACAGAATCAGATTTTCTGGTGCGTCCAGACTATACCCATAATCGAACCCAAGCACTGCGGCTTCTGACAGCGGACTGTTGATGATATCAACATTGGCCTGAGTGTCTGATAAATGCCTGAGAAAATGATGCGGGTGGCCGGAACGTGCGTCATGAGCCACCGCATGCCGTTGGCTGAATGTGCCGCGTCCGCAATCCTGTCCCGACATGCGGATCTGGTGACCTTCCAGCGCCAGCGTGCCAAAGGCCGCCAGTTCGGCCGTCGGCCAGTCGATGTCGCGCTCGCCAGTCGCCGAACTGCGACGGGTTTTAAGCACGCGCTGTAGTTTGGAGTTAATCTTCAGGCTGTCAGGAACGTCGGTGATCCGTTCAATAACATGCTGAAGTGTTTCGGGGGTGGTGCCCGTTTCAACATCGTCGTCGTCGCGTACCGGCCCTCCATAATACCCTTCCCACAACCCCTGTAATGTCTGTGTGTCGGGGATGAACTCTTCTTTGCGCTTGGCCGATTCGAATTCCTCTTCTAGGATTTTGCGACGATCCTCGGCGATCCGGTCCGCCTCCTCAATCGTCATCTCTTTCATCTTCAGCAAACGCTCCAGGTAGCTGTCGCGAATGGTCGGGCGCTGATCGATGGTCTCGTACATGACCGGTTGAGTGAATCTTGGTTCGTCACTTTCGTTGTGCCCCAGCCGCCGGTAGCAGTACATGTCGATGACAACATCGCGATGAAACTCTTTGCGAAAATCCATCGCTAGGTTGACCACTTGAGCCACCGCTTCGGGATCCTCGCCGTTGACGTGAAAGATCGGAATTTGCAGCATTTTGGCCACGTCGCTGGCGTATGTTGTCGAACGCCCCATCGCAGGGTCGGTGGTGAAACCGACTTGGTTGTTCAGGATAACATGCAGCGTTCCCCCGGTTTTATATCCGGGTAACTGGCTGAGATTCAGGGTTTCCTGAACAACGCCCTCGCCGGCAAACGCCGCGTCGCCGTGAATCAACACGGTCATGCAACGGGTGTGATCGTCGTCGTCGATGCGCTCCTGTTTCGACCGACAACGCCCCATCGCCACGGGATTGACGAACTCGAGGTGGCTGGGGTTAAAGCACAGGGAAATGTGGACTTTCTTTTTGGAGGCCGTGGTCCAGTCCGAACTGTACCCCATGTGATACAGCACGTCGCCGCCACCGCGATTGGTTTCGGGATCGGGATCGTCGAATCCCCAGAATATATTTTTTGCGCGCTTGTGCATGATATTGGCCAGCACGTTCAGGCGTCCGCGATGGGCCATCCCCAGGACGACTTCCTTGACGCCATGGTTGCCGGCCTTTTCCAAGGCCAAATCCAGTAGTGGGATAAGCGTTTCCGATCCCTCCAGCGAAAATGTTTTTGCACCAATAAATTTCTTCCGCGTGAATTGCTCGAAGATCACCGCGTCGGTCAGACGCGTCAGAATTCTGACTTGGGTACTGCGATTAAGTTTGATGCGGTTTTGGCTGCCTTCCATGCGTTCCTGCAACCAGCTGCGCACGTTTTTGTTGTCGATGTGCATAAATTGAGCACCGATCGATCGACAATAGGTGGCACGCATCACCTCGTAGATTTCTTCCAAGGTGCGGAAATTTTGGCCATTGACCGTTCGGGCCGAAAACTTGATCTGGAAATCGGACCGTGACAGGCCATAAGACTCCGGTTTCAGTTCCGAATTGGTTTCGCGCGGACGCCCCAGCGGATCAATCTTGGCCTCCAAATGCCCACGCACACGATAGCCACGAATCAGCTGATCAACGCGATCCTGAAGTTGGATGACTTTCCGCAGCCGCGCTTTTTCGGGATCATCGGCAACCGACGGGGACGATGCGCCATCAACGCTATCGGCCGCAGCAAAACCGCTGGCCGAATCCGCTAAACCGTTGGATGTCGCGACGGGCAGTTTGGCAGGATCAAATTCGCTGTCCGGGTCAAAATCCCGAAAAAACTGTTGCCATTCAATCGGAAGTGAAGTGGCGTCTTGCTGGTAATCTTCATAAAGGCTGTCGATGTAGGCTCGACTAAAAACGTTCATCAGTCATTGCGTCCGTTTGTGTTGGCATCATGACAGCACTTCTTGCGATAAGTACCATCGCCATGGGTTGGGCATGGGTCGGTAAGCGGTCGTTAATGAAATTTAGCGAATCACCCTAGCGGCGGCTATGTGGCTAAGCAGGAAATCCCCGATTTGCCCAACTTTTTCCAGAGCATCTATTTTAATAAACAGGTTCCCCAAAAGTCGCATGCCGAGAGGTCGCATCGACGCCAATTGAGAGGCTTTACACCAATTGCGCCTTACATAGGAACAGCAATATTAACCACAAACACCAATGTTAATCTGGGGGGAGTTCGTTGAGATTGCTGGCAGTAACAATGGTTCTTATTAATACGGAATTCAGGACCGATTCAAATGTGCAGACACAAATTGCGCCTGTTCAAGGTCTGGAGGAGTTCCCGTGAGGACGTTTTCAACTTTTGCTGCTATTGCCATTACGATCGCAGCGTCACTATCAGCCGGTCACTGTCACGCCCAGTGGCCAGGAACGACTCGCGGTAACCACCATAAGCACTGGTTGGAAATCGGTGGCCGCGCCTACAGCCGTCCAGGTACGGACCTGAATATACCGCTGATCGTCGATGCAGAAACCAGCGAAACGCTGTTCACTGCATCCCAAGCCACCAACGGCGGGTCCGCTCCGGGTTTGGAGATCAGCTATGGTTTCGAAGGGCCGATGGATCGCCAGTGGGAGTTCCGCACCGTTCTGGCCGAGTTTCAAACCTCGACCAGTGTTCCGGGGCCGGGGTTGTCTTCCCCGTTGTTTCCCGGCGAAGGTGTACTGGATTTCGACTACGAGTACGAATCAGATCTGCTGAGTTTCGAATTGAACTCCTGCCGCAATCTGGCACCGGGAGTACGGTTCATTGCCGGGCCACGATATTTGTCCCTGACCGAGACGGCCAGGACCGAGTTGTTCAGCGTGGTGCCATCAGGCCCCATTGCCCAAACCCCACCTATTCCACTCAATACATTTTCCACCCGCGAGGCGACCAATGGCTTGATCGGTTTGCAGGCCGGGCTGGACCTCAGGTATCAGGTCGCTCAGCAAATCTACACAACCGGGTTCATTAAAACAGGCGGCTACTACAACCCCACGGAAGTCACCAGTTCTTTGGAGTCATTCACTGACGGAATCCCGTTCGATTCGGAGCCAGAAACCAGAGCCACCAAATCAACCGGGTCGTTTCTGGCTGAGGTTGGCGGCCGTGTCTACGTCGATCTGTACGAGGATTCGATTTCTGCCTATGCCGGTTACGAGGCAACATGGATCGACGGGATCGCGCTGGCTCCCACCGCCTTTCTGAACGATGGTTCAGCGGGTGTCGAAACAGCCAATACGCTGTTTTTTCACGCGGTCACCTTTGGCTTGCGGATGAACTTCTGAAATCCGCTCTACCGAAGACGCCGGGTTCCAACAAAAATGAGCCACCAAATCGGTCAGCAGAATATTTCTGCTGACCTTTTTTATTGCGCCCGGTGCTCGTTCGGCCGGCTTACTTATGCCCCGGTCGTCCTTCCAGCAACCTCGTGATCGCCGCTCCCAACGACCAAACGGATCTCACAACGGTCCATCTCCTCTACGGCCACGTTGTTCTATGGCGGTACAGTTCGTCCCTCGGTTGCCTGTTTTAGGGCGATTGGCCGTTGAAAGCTTACCGTTGGCGATGCTGCCAGCTGCGCTCCGACGCT
>CALCJM010000179.1 GCA_937967505.1 uncultured Pirellulaceae bacterium
TCGGTCAATGCAGCACCGATTGAATACGATGCCAACGGTAGCCGGCTCAACGGCCTCACAGGGGAAGTCTATTGGTGGGATGCTGATAATCGGTTGGTGGGCGCAGACGACCACGCCTTTGAGTACGATGCCTTGGGACGACGCGTTGTCTTGTCCAAAGCTGAATCGACCGAGGTGTTGATCTGTTTAGAGCAGCAGTTGATTGCCACTTACGGTCTCAATTCACCTCCGGATTCCCCCAACCGGACGTTTGTCTATGGCAGTTACATCGACGAACCGGTGATGATGGTGGGCAGTATTTCTTCAGCCGCAACCAGCAGTACAGTATCACAGCCTTGACCAACAGCGCCGGTTCGGTCGCCGAGCGCTATGCTTACGATGCCTACGGTAATACACTGGTGTTATCGCCAGCCGGTACGCCAAGATCAACATCTGCCCTCGGTAACCCCTTCACCTACACCGGAAGATACAATCATGCCGAAATCGGCTTGATGTACTTCAGGGCAAGATATTACGATCCGGGTATGGGCGAATTCATCAGCCGCGATCCACTGGAGTACGTGGATGGGATGTCACTCTATCGGGGATATTTCGTACCGGGGGCGGTGGATCCGCTTGGCCTTGTTACGTTAGGTGCCGCTACAAGGAGCTTGCAGAGAAAAGGCGTCAGGGGACAATGCACCAGCTCTATCAGTCATGGAGGACAGATCCATGAAGAGATCCCAGTCTATTGCGACAGTCAAATCTTCAATGAGTGGATTGCGTTGGAGTTGGCCAACACGGCATGGCTTTCAAACATCCCCGACTGCCCAGATAAAATCTGTGTTGTTGATGGCGTCCCTAACCAGTGTGACAATGGCCAATGGAACTCTTTAGGAGAAGCAAGCCAAACTTTCCACCCGGGTGCCAAGTGGTGTATGCGATCCAAAGAATTTAGCGGTTCTGCACAGCAGTGTTGCTACGATGAGAGCGGCGATTTAATGACAGCCCTACCTGCTGCTGAAACTCCTGACCGGTACGCTGCTGGCTTTTTTAATGGAGTGTATCTTCTCCATTATTGGCATGATGTCCAAACATACAATCTCGCCGTTAGACTTGGTCGTCTTGCGGATTACGGACGAGTAAGACCGCCAAGCAGAGGGGGTGGAACGTGCTACGAAAATTGAAAAACGATATTCAGCGGATAGTTTCTTTCATGTTATTTGTTTTCTTGGTGCCTATTGGTTGTGCTCCAAGTTCGAACCCGAAACTTCAAAACAAGAGGGACAGGTTTGAATCCTCTATAGCTGTTGGCGACAATATATTTGAAGCAAAGGAGAAGCTAGCCAGCTTAGGTTTTCGAATTCTCTCTGGGCCGAATTTTGCCACAGAGAAGCAAGATTACTACCTCATGGTTGTAGATTTTGGCGAGTCCCCAACTCATTTTGAAACTTTCAAATACTCCACTGGCGTACAGTCTGAGGGAACATTGATCCATGGCCTCGTAAAGGCTGACGCCAAAGGGACAATTACCGTTATTAATTCGGGAGGAAAGAAGGCTGGGGGCCCCCCGGCCAAAACTAACGAAGAACAAGAATAAGGGGTCTGGTCCAATAGAGTTCGGCACTCTACCTGAACAAGAACAAAGGGGTCAGCAGCCAAAAACAAAACCAAGTAAGTAAAACACGAGTCGAAACATGCCGAAAGTGTCTTGGTGGACCATTTTGGACAAGCGCTCATCAAAACTTTGTAAAAAAGATGGTTCTGCCAAAAACCCCAATCCAGAAATATGGTTTGCCCCCGAGGAAATACTTTCAGTACTAAAAAAATATCATCCCGGGGCACCTGAGCCGATCTATGAAATGCGATCAAAACCCCGTGGTGGGCACAGTAATCAGTGTACCTATGACTAATTAGGACTCCGATGGCCCAAGGAACTGTTGACCTTTATTGATCTGGAACAATCGACCATGCAAGACATGACGTCAAGACTATCGTGATCGCCGCAAAGATTGACGGGTGCTATGACGAAGGTTGGTTCGGTGATAACGACCTCAATAAAAATGGTTTTTTTCTGGGGATATTGTTGGGGTCGCTTAAACCCAACTGCGTCGAAATGAATATGCGGAAATATCTTTCAGTGAGGCCTTTGTGGTAGACAAAACTCCAAAGTGGTTGAAGGCGGTCGTTTCGTTTTCTCCAGTGGTACTGCTCGTCGTTGGCGTGAGCGGCACGCTTACTGGCGCGATCTTTGCTGCAAGGGTAACTGGCTGCATGCCTGAATCGTCATTCTATTCCTCACTGTTTGTGCTTCCACTCCTTTTCGCAATGGGATTCGTTCCCTTGTTTCTGAATGAAATCTATGGAGCAGTTGTTCTAGCCGGCCTATCTCTGATTGGCTTTATTCTAAGCGTTTGGATTTCTTACAACATCGGTGTGGTTTAGCAACTGATGGTGGAAAAGGATAAAGAACGAGAATATAGGGTCAGGCTACCTTAACCACATTCGACTGTTACAGACTTTTTTGTAACGGTATAGATTTGGGGGCATTTCGTCGCGGTTGACCGGAAAGGAACAGACGCAACTCATTGACCCAGTGCTGCCCCCCAAACAAAACCTTTGCTCGCATAGACGACAGGAAATGGGACGCAGCTCATTGATTGAATGCCGGCAGAAGCCCCAAGAGGAACTGCTTACCGCATGTAAATATTGCCTACACGAAGGCAGCTTCCATGCGGGCTTTTATATTGAGTGATCACCCCAACCTGACTGTTGTCACTTGTTACAAACTTATTTACTATCGTATTTTTGACCAAATTGTGACGGTATGGACTTGGGGGTGTTTTGCTAAGGTTGGCTAGGTAGATTGGCCAACGTAATCCCGGCGCAAACATGAATGCGACCGCTCAGGTGAGACAGGCATATCAGAACCTCATTGGACTAAGATTATCATCTTTTGTTGGCTCAGGAATTGGACCAGACCGGTCGCTTTACTGCACGGCGGTGAATATCAGCGTCAGAATCGAATTGGCAACGCCGGACGCCCCGTTCCGCACGACTACTGCAAGCATCCAGCCAATAGAGCAAGCAGGGTGGCGTCGAGCCAATCCAACGCGCAACGTTATTTGCACTGACCCACCATCATGCCGACGGGCTAGCGGTGGGTCAGGATTCCGCTGACGCGAAACCCGAACGACCCACCCTACGATCGACCATCGCCTCCGTCACTGCCAGCAGCAAAATTGGTCGCATCGTGAAAAAAATGGCACTGCTTGGTCAAGAGTTCGTAGCGCAGTTGCGGATTTAACGACTGGACTGTTAACAATCGAGGGTGCCAAGTTTTGGCTTATTCGGACTCGCGAACCTCAAATGCAGATAAATCGGTACTTTCCCCGAGTTTGGCCGGAGTTACTGGCGGGTTACCCGCCTCTTCACAAAGACTTCTGTTTTCTTTGTAAGAAAGAACCAATTTTATAGTAATTATTTCCATTTAGGGAATGTATCAATGGCGGGTTTTGCCTAAAAGAATTTAGTTGCAGTATTCGCCACGCCTTTAGAGCGGTAACAAAAAACTAATTTTAGGATGGCGTATCTCTCAATGATTTCCGCCCGCGAACACTTCCAAGGAGCCACGTCAAGATGATACATCGATTTTTAAAGTTCGGCCTCTGTGCTTTGGCCTTGGCGGCTATGTCGCTGGAGCAAACCCAAGCGGATCTTGTCGCCAATGGAGATTTTACAGCGGCGACGCTTGGGAACTCCCAGCGTCTTGAGTTTCAAAATGTAGACCAAGGATGGTTTGGTCGAGGCCCCGGTTGGGTTCTGGACGGGGCAACGGCGGCCTTCACAAATCCTACGTTAAATGGGTCGGGCAATGGTAATAGAGTGGGCCTTGCCCAAGCATCTTCCATTACAACTGAAACTGGAGCCGATTACACGCTCTCGTTCGATTGGACTCCGGCAGCAGCTGGCGGATCTTTAGATCTCAACTACATCGCGGCGGCGTGGGTTGAAGGAGCAACTCCAGGTGCAACTGACAGACTTTTCAATTCACTGACATTAATTGACACCCGAGCCCGACAAGCTGGTACCGGAGGAAGCATTACCGACCTAGTCGATGGTTCTGTACATACAGGTGATCCACTACTGGATGCGGGTACTCTTACAGGTACGGCGGGGGTTCAGAGCAGCGGTAGTTTGGCGCTGAATTTTGGTGGAAGCAACATCGAGGATTTTGACTTCATTGCAGTCAAGTTTTGGGTCGGAGATGGTACTGTCGCCGGAGGAACACTCGATAATGTTGTTATTGCCAATACCTCAGCAGTTCCTGAACCATCGTCGTTGGCGTTGTTCGGTCTTTGCGGCCTTGGATTGGCTCTCCGCCGTAAACGTGCGTAAGCATATTTCAACTTGATTTGGGTTCACCAATCGATTTTGAATCATTTGAGTCGTTTCGCTAAAATAGTGGAACGACTTTTTTTGTGCCTCAATCCCTTTTGACCGAGGTGAAAATATTCCTCATGAGTATTCCTTGTGAACTGTGTTGCAAGAGTTACCGATTCAAAATCGATTGGGCAATCGAGGGTTTCATGCAGAGATACATTTGAAAGACGTTCGTCGCCTGGCGAGAGAACAGGGCAAATCGCTTCGACCGACCATTGTCATTGTCTTATATTGATTGACCGTGCCCGTTGCTGGAGCCCCACGCAATATCGCGTTTAACCGTTAACAGGAATCCACCAAATATGAGTTTTTATAAGTGCGCACTGGTCGTCACATTATTCGTCAAGCTACTGGCGTTCACTGCGACAAATACGATCGCCGAAGAACACCCCGACACCAAGGAGCAGCCCAACCTGTTGGTGATCATTACTGATGAGCACAACTTTCGTACGCTTGGTTGTTACCGCGAACAATTGCCTCCTGAACAGGCATTGATGTGGGGACCTGAGGCGATTGTCGAAACACCGCACCTAGATTCATTGGCAAAGAACGGTGCAATGTTCACCAGCATGTATGCAACCGCGCCCGTCTGCATGCCCTCGCGCGCTTCGATGTTTACCGGCATGTATCCGCATCGCGTGGGTATTCCCAACAATTCAACCCAACCCGGTGATGGGAGATATCTCCGGAAGGACGTGACTACGATTGCAGATGTTTTGCTCAAGGCTGGCTATATGACGGGGTACGCCGGCAAGTGGCATCTGGCAGAAAATACGAATAAGGAAGAGTTCTGGTCACCCTATCCGGTTGGACATCCCGAACACGACTACGGTTTTAAAGACAAACGTTTCATGTTCAACGGTGGCCATGATAAATTCAAGGGTATCGATGATGAGGGCAATCCGTATCGGGCGCACAAACGACCGAAGCGCAACGGCGTCGATAAGTATGGGCAGCCAGTCTTTAAAGACAGTCGTTCGAAGAATGTAAAATCTACGACCGATTGGCTGGCCGATCGCACGATTGAGTTCATCGACGAACACAAAGACAAGCCGTTCTTCTACGTCGTCAGCATTCCCGATCCACACACGCCCAACGCGGTGCGTGCACCGTACAATACGATGTTCACCGATTTGAAGTTTGAATATCCACGGACCTACGATCAACCGCGCGATGAAAATTCGCCGAAGTGGCGCCAACCTGATGGAAAGACCAAGCATCTGATGAGAGACATGCCTCAATATTTTGGCATGGTCAAAAGCATCGATGACAATGTTGGACGTATCATCGCGAAATTGGAAGAAGACGGAGTTCTGGAAAATACGATCATTGTGTTCGCGTCCGATCATGGTGACCTCTGCGGCGAACACACACGTGTCAATAAAGGGTCACCTTTTGAGGCCTCCGGGGTCATTCCGTTCGTCATTGCTCACGGTCGGACGGGGACTAACCCGCGCGTGCCACGTGGAAAGGTTGTTAACCAGGCCGCCAACACCGCCGATTGGATGGCAACATTCTTGAGCCTGTTGGAGATTTCCGATGCCCCCCAAACCGCC
The DNA here is from genome assembly GCA_937967505.1 of uncultured Pirellulaceae bacterium. GTDB lineage: Bacteria > Planctomycetota > Planctomycetia > Pirellulales > Pirellulaceae > Mariniblastus. The sequence continues at coordinate 5,979 of CALCJM010000179.1, forward strand.
GGCCGTGACTTAACGCCATTGTTGGGTGACGAAGTTCCAGCTGACTGGAACGACATCACGTTTATGCGAATGGGCTATTGGATGATGGCGATGAGCGACCGCTACAAACTGTACGTCAATGCTTCTGATGAAAAGCCATGGTTGTTTGATTTGCAAGAAGACCCCGACGAGTACATCAACTTTCTGGACAACCCCGAGTATGCGGATCGAGCGAAGAAGCTGGCGTTGGAGTTGCGCGATTACATGACCGAACACAATGATAAAAACGACAAGATCGCAGCAAAGCTTCTGGATATCATCTACGATTCCCCGAAGTGAAATCAAAGGCCAATCGAATAAAAATGGTTGAGCACTACGCGCCCTAGCTGGCCATCTGGTCCAGATAGGGCGTCTTGATTTCGAGTTGTCTGGATAAAAAGCAACTGAACCTGACGCATCAGGACTCGCTGACATACTCAGGTTTTTCGCATGGAGCCAAACTCGGAAGTGAAGCGCGCGACACTTTTAGGCATCGCCCCACTTCCGACTTCGACATCGCGGGGCGCTCGAGTTGCTCCTCAGCAGAGCCCTATCCTCCGCCGCAGATTGATGCACTTTAATCTCAAGCGGCCTGTGTGGCAACTTGTTCCTTTCGTTTCTCGTCTCGTTTCTGCTTGCGACGCACACGTGCCTCTTCAAGCCGACGATCGCGCTGGGCGTTGATCTCTTGGGCAAGTCCCCGGCCAGCTTGTCCGCTGGCGTCACGTCCCCGATGGCACTTTGCAGCCGCACAGCACATTGTTGTAGTGATCAACGTACGCCGTCATACGCACGCGTGCTTCTTCGAGGGTGCGCGGGCAAGAGCCCCTGATGCATTCGTCTTTGAGCGAACCATGCCAGCGTTCGATCTTCCCGTTGCTTTGCGGATAGTACGGCTTGGTTCTGGCATGCGACAGACCAAAGACTCGCAAGAAGACTTTGAAGTCTTTGGCGGTGAATTGAGGTCCGTTATCGCTGATGATGCGAGGCTTGGCACCGGGTGTTTTTTCAAGCGCTTTTTGCAACACAATTTCAACATCTTGTTCCTCCATCTTTTCACAGATATCCCAGTGAACAATCGCCCGACGGAAGCCATCGAGCACCGAAATCAGGAAGTAAAAAGTTCCTCCAAGATTCAGGTGCGAGCTGTCCATATGCCAGTGTTGGTGCGGTTTTTCCGGCTGTTTGAAGCCTGTTTCCTTCTTGGATGGCTTGACGTTGTGACGGTCAAGCAGTGCCTGCTGATTTGAGAACGCGATAGGTCGTCGAAGGGCTCACCGCGACGATCTCGGCGTCGTTCATCATGAAGGCCAGCCGTCGATAGCCGTTGAGTGGATTGTGGTGGTAGAAATCGAGTATCGCCTCTTTCTCCCACTGCTCAAGCCAGTAGTCGCGCCGAACTTTGCCGTTGTGTCCGTTGGCTTTGCCGTCGCGTTTTTTCAATCGTGATACTGATGGATCTTCTTGTCTTTCAGTTGTTTCAGTTTCTTGGCGGAACGCTGGGGCTTTTTGCCCGTCTTCTCGAAAGCCCGTTCCGCTTGGGCCAGCACGGAGTTGATCCATTAGTGAATTTGGCTGGGCTGGACATCCAGTTCAGTGGCAAGGGCGCTGACGGGGACTTGTTCTCTGGGGTGCCGACGGACGATCTCGGCTTTTTGCGAGGCGGTAAACATTCAGCAGCGATGACGGTCGCCATCAGCGTTTTGCAGCTTCGGGGAGCGCTGTGTCAACATGCTCTAAATGGAGCACTGGGTCGATCAAAACCACGTGATCGAATCCATCAAACCCGTCGAAGTCCGAGGAGACAATTGTTAAAAAGCGATCCTGTTTGGTTAAGGCAATTTTCAGCTCCTCGTCACCATCGGCGCGAGTTAAATTCTCCCGACTCGCCTTCAACTCTCCATCAACAAAAACTCTGATATCCGCACTCAACCGCCGGTTCTTGACCCAGTGGTGTCTTGGTCTTCCTTTGGTGCCTGAATTATCCAGGTTGCTGATGGTGCTGCGAAATTCAGTTGGAGCCCGCCACAGTTGCCTGACGGCCTGAAGATCGAAGGTAATTCCAACGTTCGAATGGATTCCAATCATGCCGGTTTCTGCGCGTTTGAGTCGTTTCACCACTCCCTTCAACGTCTGCGTGCCCCAAAAGTCTTCGTAAGTATCAATCGATGCATCCCCGTCAATCTTGCGGCGTGACCAAATAGGTCCCCAAGATCGTCCTGAGCAGCGGGGTAGCAGGACTTGCTGTCCGATGGAATTTAATCGCACATTTAAACCGTCAGCCGGTGGAATAAAGACGCCATCCACAAAGGGGTGCCACGATGTCAGACGAAATCCATTTTCCGGACGATGCCCGGGACCGTTGGATTTTAACCATGGCTGTTGATCGGGCCGTCCACTATCAGGAGCAATTACGCCCGCCAGACGAAACCTTTGGGAAGAAGTGGCGCTTAACAGGTCCACCAGACTTATTTCGCCAGCAGCCTGCGAGATTATCTTGGGGAGTGTGCGAGCAAATTGGGAGGTGTCAAAATTTTCGACCCGACCAAAAATACCTCCACGGTCAACTCGCGCCGACATGCCGGACGTCAATGACAGGCCCTCGCCAGCGCTGGTCGACTCCGAACCGACTTCGACTTCGCCGTCAAAGACACAAACTTCGGTGTCAGCATTTTCGTTGACTACGACTCCAAATTCTGTTCCCAAATCCAATACGGTGGCCGATGGAGTGGTCAGCAGAAAATCGCCGCCGTCAACATTGCCAGTCACTTGGCCCTGTATCAGCCGCGCTGTTTTGGCACCAGTGATCACGAATTCACACGGTCCATGAAAAATCAACCGCGCCCCGGTAAAGTACTCGATTTCAACCAAACCTTCTTCTATTTCGTAGCGATCTCCTTTTCGGGCACGCAGCAGAAAATCCGGTGTGGCCGATCGCTTGTTCCAAACAACGTCCTGAGTTATTCCCACGAACTGCGCCACGTACAGTGGGACCTCCGTTTCGCTCTCCAATAGCTGTGGGGCAGCGGGTTTGCTCTCTTCGGCCACGGGCGCAACGATTGCCACCGGAGCATCCAATGGAATCGACAGTGACCGCATTGCAATCCATGATAGCCCCGTCGCCACCAGTATCAGTAAGGCGAGCATCCATTGAGCACGGGAGCCGAGATTCCCGGGCCGACCTGAACGCGGTGCTGCCGCCAAGGCATCAATCGTGGTTGAGGGTTCGCAGATGGAACTTGGATCTTCAAAATGAGCGATTTCAGTAAGGGAAAAGCACATATTTACACACGCTACATATTCAGCAACGACTTCAGAGTCTTGCTCCATCGCAGCCTGTAGACGATCGAATTCCTCTTGACTGGCCGTGCCGTCAATCGTACGAAAAATCAGGTTTTGAATTTCTTGTTTCATTTTGGTCTTCCGTCTTGCAGAGACGCCGATATCACTGACTGCTCAATGCGCTATTCCATTTCTATCATCCGTTGTTTAACGCAAGTCAACAACGCTCTTCTTAACGCATTTAGTTTCCCGTATAACCGACGCGCCTGCTGGTCAGACTCCTTGGCAATTTTGGCAATCGAATCGCCCGGGCAATAAACGCTCAACAGCAATCTGCGTGGCTCGCTTTCCATCTTCGCCAAACAATGCTTGACAGCCTGCATTTCCTCATCACGATCCTCCAGCTGGTCAAACGACAGATCGGCCAATTGTGAGACAATCTCTTCTCGAAAAACAAGTCGTTCACGCGCTGAATCGCGATGCCGACTGAGCACCTTGTATCGTGCAATCACACACGCCCAGCGAATGAACTCATCAGGCTGTTTCGCTGATCCATCTCCCTCGAAATCAGAAAATTTCTTCCAGCACTCTAAAGCGGTATCCTGTAACACATCTTCCATCATGTCCCATGATGACACCAGCGACCGAATGTACCGGCGCAACGCTTGATCATTGCGTGTTAGCAAGCCAACAAACTTGTCGTAACGATCGTCATTTTCGTTTTGATTCATGGGAAATCCAATCCACCTTAGCCAGTCTAATATTCCAGTGGCACCGGAAATTACCTAATTTTGTCAACAAAGTTAGAATCCGACAAATATGCTTGGTGTCTCCGGAAAGGTCGTTTTCCGGCTTGTGACCGATGCCAAGGTAACAGATCGGCCGTTTAAGGTAATTTCCCTGGATTACGAACCTTACCGAATCCGAAAAGCCAAATAAAACTTGAGAGGCCCTTGAAGTGGTCCCAGCATTTGGACCACCAAGGGGCAGTTTGAGAGCCCTTTAATCCGCCCGGATAACTTGGGCAACGCTTACAACCAAGCAAGAACGGGACGACGACCTAAGGCGACTGGCAGTTAGGAATTTACCATCGGTTGGCAACGCTGCCAGCGTCGGAGCGAAGCTGGCAGCATCGCCAACGGTAAGCTTTCAACTGCCAGTCGCCTAAGGGTTCTTTTCCACCTGATCTTCCTGGCCTTTTTGTGCACATGCCGTCATCGTCTTTGTCGGGAGTGCGGCATTCATCTTCCGCGCCCCGGTCAATATTCCTTGCGGATTCCCTCATATTTCGTAGGATAGGGTTCTCCCCAAGTCGAAAGGAACCGCATGAGTCTGAAATGGAATCTTCGCACACACGACGCCCAACTGATCCAGTCAATCGAACGAAATACCGGTGTCTCTCCGGTCGTCGCACAGTTGTTGGCGCTGCGCGGGATTACGCGTCCCGATGATGTCCAGTCCTTCCTAGACCTAAAGATGACAGGACTGCGGGCGCCCGAGGAACTGCCCGGCGTCAATCAGGCCGCGGAGATTATCTTGGCTGCGATCGACCGCAGCGAGAAAATCTTCGTCTATGGCGACTACGACGCTGACGGGATGACTTCGACGGCGATTCTCTACCTGTGTCTTCAGGCACTGGGCGCGGATGTTCACTACTTTGTGCCCAATCGGCTGGACGACGGCTATGGCGTCAGTAGCGACAACCTAGACAAACTGAAGCAGCGTGGAGCACAGCTGGTCGTCACGGTCGATTGCGGTATCACCAGTGTTGACGAAGTCGAGCATGGGAAACGGATTGGCCTGCCCATGATTATCACCGACCATCATCATGTCGGCGCGCGTCTTCCTGATGCACTGGCTATTGTTCACCCGGGCCTGCCAGAGACGCCCTACCCTTTCGCGGGACTGTGCGGTGCCGGCGTTGCGTTCAAGCTGGCCTGGGCGCTGTGTATCGCTCGCACCGGCAGCCCAAAACTCCCCGAACGCCTTCGTAACTTCCTGTTCAAAGCCGTTTCTCTGGCCGCGATCGGAACGGTCTGTGATGTGGTGCCGCTGCTGGATGAAAACAGAATCCTTGTTCATCACGGCATCAACTGCATGCGGAAGTTCGCCAACCCGGGACTTGAGCATCTGATGAAACTGGCCAAGGTCGCTCAAAAACCCAAACTCGATTCCAGTGACATCGCGTTTATGGTCGGGCCCCGACTGAACGCTTCGGGTCGTCTGGGACAAGCTCAACTGGGGGTCGAGCTGTTGATTTGCGATTGTGAGGATCGGGGCGTACAGCTGGCCGAGCATATCCACGAACTGAACAAAAACCGGGACGCACTGGATCGCAAGATTCTCAAGAGCGCCCGGGAATTGATTGAAAAAGACTACGATCCCCAGTCCGACCCGGCGATCGTGGTCGCTGGAAAAGACTGGCATCTGGGTGTGCTGGGGATCGCCGCCGGACGCGTGGCGCAGCAATACCACCGGCCTACGGTACTGTTATCCATCGATCCACTGGCCAGACGCCCGGCCATCGGTTCAGCGCGATCGGCCTGTGGTGTGAACCTGTATGATGCCATCGACGGCAGCAAAGAGCACCTGATCAAATTTGGTGGGCACCGGGCAGCGGCGGGGCTGTCGATCGATCCGGACAATATTGACGCCTTCCGCGAGGATTTTTTTCAGCAGGTCATCGAACAGATCAGTGTGGCGGAACTGATTCCGGATTTGAATATTGATGCCGAAGCGACAATCGGACAGATTACCGTATCCATGATCCGCGATCTGGAAAAACTTGCTCCCTTTGGACAAAACAACCCGCGACCGATTCTCTGTGCCACCGATGTACAGTTGGCCGAAGAAGTCAAAACAATGGGGTCCGAGGGGCGACATTTGTCACTGAAACTGAAGCAGCACACCGCCACCATTCGAGCGGTCGCGTTTGGGAAACCGGAGTGGCTTTCCAAACTCAAAGACACCAACGCTTCGTATGATTTTGCCTTCGAACCAATGGTGAACGAGTTCCGTGGCAGAACCAGTGCGGAGGTGAAGCTGGTTGATTTCCGGCTGAGTGAGTCACCAGTGGCCACACCGACCTAAGCCAAGTAAGCCAAACGTGTCGCTGGTCCTTCGATCCCCTGCTGATCCGTTGATGACCACCAGACAGCCAGTTGAAGTAAGCGGACCAGATCAATTCAAGTATAACCAAGTCTAATTGACTACTTGATGTCCCGTTTGTCGAACAGGCGATCGACGGCCGACATGAGTTGTCGCCACTGGCCGAAGATTTCATCCGTCTCAAGGCAACCAGCATCGTCGCGGCCGAAGCCCAATTCGCTGACCAAGATTTTGTCGCCGAACTCCGCCAGACCTTCCAGCATTGGTTCAAAGGGGACGTTTTCGGGGATACCATCAATCGGTTCTTCGTACGCCGCAGCGTCTTCCACCAGCAGGCTTCGCAGACTCAATTCATCTTCATATTCGCAGATTTTGTCATCGATGGTCCGGTGCATGGCCCACAGAGCAGCTCCGTCGGCGTCGTTGGCACACACGACAAAAGAAACGTTACCAGATTCGATGTAGTATTTGGGCATATTGGGTTTTCTCCAGATCAGTGAGTTTCTCTCTTCACTATCTGTATCGCTGGGGGCCGTGACACGTACGGTCACAGCAGCCGGTGAATCATAAAAATAAATTTTCTTCAGCAACCAGTCCGTGCTGCGTCTGATGTTTGTAAAACTTACCATTGGATGAGGCCATGAGTCGGCTGTTGTGTCGTGATTTACGCCAAAAACCGTGCCTTGGCCGGTAAGATTTACGTTCTGGATTGATCCGGAAAACGATAGCAATTTCCAAGCACACATTTTTCCAATCAGAGCCATTTCTGAGAAAATCGGTTTGCTATCGGGAGATTTATCATGCCGGACCATTCTTCCGGGCATTTTGATACAGGCACATCTGGAGATTCAAAATCCACCGGACATTAAGGCGGCAGGCAGTTAGGAATTTACCATCCGTTGGCGACGCAGCCAGCGTCGAAGCGAAGCTGGCAGCATCGCCAACGATAAGCTTTCAACTGCCAATCGCCTAAGTGGATTAATGCCGCAAACTGCTGAACCACCAATGGTGTAAAAAATGGTATAGAAAAAGGCACTCAGCGCTGATGCGCTGAGTGCCTTTTTAAGGATTTGTCCTGAATTAGCTTCCCGGTTTGGGAAGGCTCGAGAAATTCGTAGGGTGGGTCGTTCGAGCGTTGCGTCAGCAACGTTCTGACCCACCAACGCGCCGCTGGTGGGTCGGCGCACAGACGCTCCGCGTCCTCGTGACTTGACGCCACCCTACAACGCTGAGCGGGAAAAAGCGGAACTTATTTCGGGACTGTTCCTAAGTCTAAATGCCTTTTTTAGCCTGATTGCCTTTTCCTGTTTCTTCGCAAGGTGATTGGCTGGTTTCCTTTAATCGAGGAATCCAACCAATTCTTGGCTGCGGCTTGGCTGTTGCAGCTTGCGAACCGCTTTGGCTTCGATCTGGCGAATACGCTCGCGCGTTACCTTAAAGATGTGGCCAACCTCTTCCAAGGTATAGCTGTATCCATCACCCAAGCCGTAACGTAGTTTAATGATCTCACGTTCGCGGTAGCTAAGCGTTTTGAGGACATCCTGAATACGGCCCCGCAGCATTTCCTGACCGGCACCAATGGACGGGCTTTCCGCCTCTCCATCGGGCAACAGATCTCCGAAGTGACTGTCTTCGCTGTTACCCACCGGGCGATCCAGACTAATCGGATATCGGCTCATTGCCAACACACGTCGCGCTTCTTCGATGGTGGTTTCGCTTCGTTTGGCGACCTCTTCTAGGGTCGGTTCCCGTCCCAGCTCCTGTAGCAGCTGTCGCGAAACGGATCGCACACGCGACATGGTTTCAACCATGTGAACAGGGATCCGGATCGTACGACTCTGGTCGGCAACCGCGCGGGTAATCGCCTGGCGAATCCACCATGTGGCATAGGTACAAAACTTGAAACCACGGCGGTATTCGAATTTATCTACCGCACGCATCAGGCCGGCGTTGCCTTCCTGAATCAGGTCCAGGAAACTCAAGCCACGATTACGGTACTTTTTGGCGATTGAAACGACCAACCGCAAATTACCTTCGGACAGCTCACGCTTGGCTTTTTGGTATCTCGTGTAGACCTCACGAAGATATTTGACACGATTCCGCAAACTGGTGGGGCTTTCCTGACAGGCAACCAGAATCGTTCGCATTTCCTGAACCCAGCTCTCACGTTCGTGGGCCGGTTTACGCGCTTTCTTGTGTGCCTGAACGCGTTCAAGCAGATCATCAACCCGGTTACTGAAGTCCTCGATCATACGAATCATTGATTCAATCCGCTGCGTACGCAGCCCCAGTTCCTCGATCAACCGAACCGCGCGACGACGCCGGCGCCCTAGATTGGCCCACGCAGCTTTGCGTTTGTTCTTGGGTTGGCTTTTGGAGACCGCGACATTGAAATCGTGATGATTGCGTTTAAGCAACACCGACAGCGTGGTCAGGTTGTGCCGAATACGACCAAGGATTTGTTCTTTTTCTAGGCGGTCGGTCACCGAAACCTGCACGGTTCGGTCAAAAGGCAACTCACCACGGTGCACCCGGACCAGCGTTTTGTAGGCCACTCGCATCACATAATCGCATTCGAGCAATTTGGTACGGAACTCGCGGCGGGTATCTTCGATACGTTTGGCGAGGGTAATCTCCTCGGTACGCGTCAGCAGTGGAATCTCACCCATCTGGGTCAGATACATGCGGACAGGGTCATCCGACCAAGCATCCGCTTCGTCCATTCCTGAACGAAGTTCTTCTGCTCCGGTTTTGGGCACTGGGCCACGCAAATCAAGCTCATCGGCTGCTGCGGCAGGTGGGGTTTCCGCACCGGCCTCTACGACCGAATCAAAATCACCTTTGGATGCACGTGTACGTGTTGAATCTTCATCTTCGAGCAGTGCGTCGTACAAGTCAGTACTCCTGGCGGGGGTTAGGATTTAAGTCCGGTTTTAAATCAGGTTATCACGGTTGTCGTTTCAACAACCGTTGGCATTGGCACGTTGGTAGTCGCGCTGGACGTTAAAAATTTGGGGGCCGTCACAGATCTTCCGGCGAACGCTGGAAGTCTAACACCTAAATTTACAAAACTTTAATCAAGACAGAAATTTGGAAAAAGATTCCGGTTAGCCAACAGGTTTCAATCATCCAGTAGAATTCAGTGATTCCTTTTGTCGGGGTGCCGGGATTACGTTGATGGCTGAAACGCACAAACCTCAACAGGCGTGATAAATCGCCACATTGGCAAGTCGTTTCTGCTTCAACAGCACATCGATACCCGGCATGTTTCCATTCGGCAACGTGGCGGCCGCGCGAAACATGCAGGCCAATTGGATCCTCTGGAGAACAGCCCTGTCACAATAATTTTGATTCCGCATCCCATCTTGGGTATCGCTCGCCATCTTTTTGATGGTGCCCTTCCGGGCGAAGCGATACGCCGGTCCTCATTGATCAATTAACGAAATAACTCTCGATTTGAACGAGTGCCGAGAAGCGGAAGTTCGGTGGGCTGTTGATACAGCGAGAGTTTCGTTTTTCTGACCTCCGAAATTGTACTCTCAACCCTTTCCCGGTCCAGTTATTTTTAAGTCGTGAATATGAATTTCTGGTACCTTCGCCAATGCCAGCGAAGGTTTGGAAAAAACGCTCCAACCGTTGGTTTAGGCACGCGGGTTGCTTGCGAAGATAGCGTACGATGGCTGGCTGACGGTTGTTCAAAAATTGTATCATCGCCAGCAATTTCCGGTCTTCGTTTCACCGCTAGCGTCGTAGCGCGGATCTAACTGACGACGGTGACCCCAAAAGTGCCGGTTGGGGAGCGATCGTTACCGCTACCGGCCTGCCAATCTGGATCCCGGCTGTTATGATATTCTGACAATACAACTTCAGCAAAACTCCGGGCCTGTCCCGTTTGCCGGCCCGCCGAAACCCTGAACCAGCCCAGAATAATGCTCTATGGCCAATCTATTTCAACTGCCCTGCCCTTCGTGTGACCATCAACTTGAAGTCAGTACGCGGCAAGCTGGTCAGACACTTCAGTGCTCTGGCTGCGGAGTGGACGTTGAGGCTCCGACGCTTGGCGCAATCAAACAACTGAATCCTGCGGATGTGCCCGAGCCGGGCACCAAAGGTGCGATGTCAAACGCCCGCAAAGGGCTGTTCACCGTTGGATTGGCCTTGGCGGTTGTGCTGGGTTGCGCCGGTGCCGGCGTTCACCTGTACGCTAACTCACTGCATGTCCCCATCGATGTCCCGGAACGGCTGCGTGAGATTCGTGAGGATCTACAGAAAGCCACACCCATCCAGATCTACGACTTGGCCAACGACATGGTCAAAAACAACGATCTCGGTGAATACAAGGAGCCTGCGTTTTTGACCAAGAACAAGCAAGGGGCAATTCTACAGTACTTCGCCTGGGGCCTGTACGGTTTCGCCGGGGCGGGGTTGTTGATGTTGGTGGGGTCCTTCCTGATGAAGTAACCGCCGAGGGCACAGAGGGCTGACTCAAGTTTTGCCCCATCTATCCCCGGCCAAGAGCAAGCCAGTTTTATTTGTCAGCCTTATCAACAAACCAATAGCCGTCCAGTCTGGCGTGCCTTTTTCAAATGGCTTAAGCAGTCGTTCAGAATCGATCGAGCTTAATTGAAATTAATCGAGAACTGGCTTCCGAAATTAGTCAAGATATAGTCCAGTGAGTCGCTGAGTTTTTGGAAGGACTGGTATGCTTGAATTGGCAACCAGCGATATTTGATTTGCTTCCAAAGTATCTCAATCAAATTGAGCTCGGGGCAG
>CALCJM010000180.1 GCA_937967505.1 uncultured Pirellulaceae bacterium
TTCGTGGTGAGCTGTCATCTGCCCATTCGAACGCTGAACCGCTTTCCAAAGATGAAGATCTACAGAGTGAAACGCCATTGTCGGAGACGCGTTTTGAGCCAGAATCATTTTCACTGAAGGAGGAAGTCTAATGTTGTCTCCACCGGAAACCGTTTTTATCTTCGTTGCGTTTGTCGTCGTGGCGAATCTGGTATCAAAACATCTCGCGATGAAACACGAACGCGCCTTAAAATTCGGGGAGGCTCACAAAGGATCGTGGCCCAATGGTTCTGTCGCGATCTTCCTAGTGGCGGCGGTGGCGCCGGCGCTGCTGTTCTTCTGGGGCAGTGGAGGGATGCCAAGATTGTCCACTCATGAGACCGTGTTTGCCTTCGTCGCGTTTGTTGTCGCGGCGAATTTGATCTCCAAACATTTTACGATGAAGCATGAGCTCGCGTTGAAACATGAAAAAGTTCAAGAATCTCCTGTGCCGCAGAAGCACAAGCAGGAAAACGCCCCGATGTTTTATGGGGTGAAAGTTGGAATCCTGTTCGCGCTTTCCGCGCTGATTCCGTTGACAGCGATTCTTCTCTGGTTCATTGATTCTCCTCCAGCCCAAGTCGCTGTTGACGGTATTCCAAACGCGCCCAATGTGATGACGCCCGTTCCCGTTTCACCAAACCCATTTGCCGCACCCCAAGACGGAATGGCCGAAGCTGCCCATGGCTTCGTGCCCGATTCAATCAGTACTTGGACCGACGATCTGCCTTTTGATGCTGATCAATATCCGAGCATAGAAGCCTGTGCCGTGCCACTTGCTAGGAAGATTGCAAAAGAAATAATTGCTGACCAATATGGTGAAGTGGAAGCCGAGGCGTCAGATAGTGAAAAAGAAAAACAGCCGGAGGTCGTGGCTTCTGTTACTATTGTGAATGAGAGGTCTTTTACCGAATTTGTTGAATTCAAGGACGCTTTGCAGAAGGCACTGAAGTCAGAACTGCCAGCGATTTCCTTTCAGTCGCGCACCGACGGGAAGAACTATGTGCTCGTCTTCGGCTTTGACGAACTGCAGAAATTCCCAGGTGCTTTTCCTGACAAAATCATTGCATTGAGAAGCGGCAAGGTGGTTTGTCGGTGGTACCGCGCGATCGAAAACGGCAAACCTGTGGAATCACTTGGTAAGGAACACGCGGTTGCCTTCACTGAAAAACCGTGGTTGACCGACTTCCATAATTTTACCTCGATCTATCCTGATAGCCGCTTTCACCTTGGCGTGTCAAGTAAAGTGGAACCCCTCAAAAGCAAGGCTCACGAACGTGCCGTGCAAGATGTTGCAAATCGCTTAAATCTGAGGGCGGAACAAATTGAACCCCGAATTGCCGGTACATTTACTCAAACGATTGAACGGCCCTACGGAAAAGTGTATCGCGAAGCCATCCTTGTGCAGGATCCACCGCAATCCTCGATGCAACATTTGGCTGGGAATCTACCGGGAACTCGAGTTCAAGGTTACCAAACGCCATTACCTCGTCTCAGCTTCGAATTCTCACTGGCGATGATCGTGTGCTTGACGGTGGTGGCAGGTTTCATCTCCAATATTGCAACGCAGGGGTACTACCGCACTCGCATTTCGCGCACGCTGATGGTCGTCACCTCCCTAGCCATTATCGTTATCCTCTTGATTGTCGTGTCGAGTCTTGCCTGATCTTCCCGAACGCTTCTCCACCGTTGACGCTCACCTTTTGAACCAAGTTTTGGCAGGGGATGAGGATGGCTGGCGCGCGGTGGTCGCACGGTTCGGGCCGCGACTAACCGCATTTGCTCATAAAAGGATGGGCAAATCTGCCGGGCATTCATCGGCTGATGATCTGGTGCAGGAGACGTTTGTTTCGTTCCTTAAATCTGCAAAATCCTTTCGCGCTGATTGTAGCCTTGAAACATTTCTGTTTCGCATCATGCGATACCGTATCAACGACCACTTCCGCAAATCATCCGGTGCGCGGGAAGGCGGGTGGAGTCCGTTTGATATGGCCGATAGTTCAGCGTTGACTGATGCTCGCCAGAGCGACGCGCTAACGGCCAGTCGCTACGTCCGGCAAAAAGAACAATTGCAGCAAGATCGAGAAAGACTCAGCGATGCGATTTTTCGGCTTACAGGAGAACTGAAAGCGCGCACCCGGTTTCGTGATCTTAAGATCGCAGAAGGCTTGTTCTTCGCAGGACTGAAGAACCGACAACTTGCCGGTGCGATGTCGGTCACCGAAAACGAAGTCGCTGTCGTCAAGCATCGTCTGTTGGCGCGATTGAAAGCACTGATGCATGACGGCCAGTCGCCGACTGTTGGTGAGAACTCCGAGGAACTATTGTTTCCAGATCTTGAAGAGATCTGGTTGGATCAGCGTCCCAGCTGTCCCAAACGCACGACGCTGGGAAAGTACGCATTGGAGATCTTGCCGGAACAGTGGGACGACTTCGTTCGTTTTCACGTTGAAGTCTTGGGCTGCGGCTTCTGCCAAGCGAATCTGGTTGAGTTGGAGGCGGTCGAAGAACAGTCCACACCTGAAGCCGCCGAGGTCTTGTTTCAATCCACCATCGGGTTTCTGCACGGTAGGTGACTAAGGAAGTGATTAAGTAAGGATGTGGCGAAGTCAACGACGTGGGGCGCAGCGGCGTGGATCCCGGCTACAGTGCGCTGGCGGTTTGATTTTGACCTGCTGTAAAAAATGATGATGCCGCTATGTAGGAACCGGTGCTTTACTCACGGTTCGGTCGCGCAAAACCGGGCATAGCACCCAATGGCACTCACTTTAGACTGTCATCATTAGTTTCCAGCTGTTCTTTGGATCAATTCATGTAGCCGATCTCGCCAGAGATTGGAGAGTTTGCCCGTAAGGCATCCAAAGTCTGGCGACTTCGGCTACTCTATATTGGTGTCAAAGATCTAAAGTGAGTGGCATTTGGCGTCAGCCACCGGACAAGCCTAGATTCAGAATTTAGCCTCGGAGGCCGACACAAATGAGCTTCTGAAAATGTGTCGCCCTCCGGGCTTTGCAATCGGTTTTACCAATTCCGGTGGCTGACGCCACCGGCAGAGAGTATGTCGGCCTCCGGCCTGATGCTCTCCCCAATAACGTCACTGATGGTTGATGAAAATCTAAAGTAAGTGCCATTTGGCTAGCGCCCAATGACACTCACTTTGACTTGGCCAGAAGGGAAATATGCGGCGGAGGAACCGGTGCTAGCGCACAAACGGCTATCGGATTGCAGAGCAATTCAACGCTCCAAAGCAGATTGAGCTGTTAGCCTT
>CALCJM010000181.1 GCA_937967505.1 uncultured Pirellulaceae bacterium
AGTAACGACTAGCGATTCATCTGGCGAGCCAGGAGATCCAATCCAGACACGGAGTTTGCCGTCCCGACGATCAGGTGTGTTCATCGCGATGCTCATCCTTACTGTGACATCCGTATCAGTGGCGAACTGGAAATCCTTAGGGAATGGAATGCTATCGCCGTATTTGTCTTTCTGGTTCATATGATAAACGTACGCTTCACCACGACCGTCTGCCCGCCACATCAGACGACATGAAAAGCCATTCGTTCCATTGGCTGGGCGACCGCCAGTAACACTTTCAGGCCCTCCAGAAAGTCCTGGCAACTTCCCGCCCTTGACCCAGTCGAAATCAGAGCTAAATCGCACGACATAAGTCAGGGTCGCTGATTCCCGTTTCGCTATCGGGAAAAACCAGCCAACGCCTCCTTTCTCAGGCCCGATGCCGCCAATCTTATAGTCCACACGAAAACGATTCTCTCCTTCTCGGGAAACCACGGAAAGGTGTCCCTCCTTGACGCCGTCCTCATACTCGCAATTTGGCCAATCCAGTTTCCAGTCGGCGACCGTACATGGCCCGGTATTACCACGAGGTTTGACAACAATGGTTTGGGCGACGCTGCAAACAGGGATCATGGTGAGCATCACGAAGAGAATAATCAGTATCAGGTGCCGCATAAACATCTCGTTGATGATGTCAAGTTAATCGAATAAAGAATCAATGTAAGTCCTTGGTTTGGGCGTCATCGTTTGCCGAGCCGTTTCGCAATCCATTTCTCTCCGCGCCTTTGATGGAACACAGCAACAACAGTTAGCAGTGATTTGGATTCCATCCGGTAAAACAAGCAAAAGGGAAATTTATTACACAACTTTCGATGATAGCCGTATCTCAGCGAATGCGAACCTCCGTAAGTTTCCAAAGAACGAATGTCGCGCTTGACGCTATCACGAAATTCGGAACCAATACCTTTGCCTTGATTTTCGTAAAACCAAAAGCCATCCGCCAAATCAAATTCGGCATCGCCTGAGATTTGTACCTTCATCTTCCGAGTTGGTCAAAACGCCGCTCTGCTTCATCCCAGTCGGAAACGGATGATTTTCCCGCGTCCAGCCGTTCACCGCGTCGTTTAAGCTCGTTTTCCTGCCAGTCTGGAACAGGGACGTGCTCAGGTGTGTCCACCAGACTGTCCCAAATTAATGATATTGTCTCTAGCTTCTCGGCCACTGACATTTGGTCAATTGGAATGTTCATGAGTATCTCCTTTCCATGAGTATAAACGATCACTGGAAATCAGGCAAATCGCCAGAGATCTGGATAACGGCAACGTTCACCGGACCGCGGCGAAAGACTTGCAAGCAGAAAAAACCGCGTGGCCCGCGGCTCCGTGTGCAAGTACGCCCAGCATGGGCGTGTTGTTGTGGGGTGCGTGGATGTTTGTCGTAGACAAAGGTCAATCAGTCCCCTGTACTTCGTTCCAGTAATTTGAAACCGGGGGCAGTATACCCAATGTAAAACCCAAAATCAAATTTAGTACGGGACGAGGGCAACTGCGATCTCGGTAACGAATCGTGGGAAGGAAGCCTGCGAATGTGTTCGGTAAGCTGACAAAGAATCGTCGCCAGCCATATTCTCGCCAAGACCCGCCAGGTTACGAACAGAAACTTCATTAGGCCGGTGCCTCCGGGTGAGCGTGCTTGCCAACGCGAAACCAAACTGGAAATATCGGGGCACAGGTAGATGGAGAGCTTGGGCGCGGACACAACGCGTTCTTATCTGGGGGAGATCCGATTGGCGTACCGGTGATTAGGGCTTGCCCGAAAGACGGGGCCGTACATGCGAAAGTTACTCGGCACCGATCGGAAGTCAGCAGAGGCCGTAGTAGCGCACCGCCGAGACCAACGGCAACGCGAAGGGCCAAACGTTACTTACAAAACGTCCGGGCTCCAACCAATGGCTAGCTGAACAGGGTTTGTTGAGTCTATTAGAGGGATGGAGCGCGCTTGCTCCTAAGCGACGAACCGCTTGAGTAGCGGACCCGCATGCTAGGTGGTGTGGGAGGGGGCCGGTCAAAGCTGGCCCCTATCCCGATCCCATTGCTATGCGGTGCTATTTGTCATTGAGTCGATCTTGTCAGTAGCCGGGGCGTCGACGGTCGTGGGCTACTGCAAGCACCAAGATTTGATCGTTCTCAACGATGTAAATTATCTTGTAGGGAAATTGTTTCAAGTGGTACTTCTGGGTTCCATATTTGTGAACCGGCCATACTGAAGGGGCACGACGAATAGTCTCACCTGCAGCCTTTATTGCCAATCGAAATGAATCCGCTGCGGTCGGGTTGCGGTTTGCATACCACTTGCAGCCGTTTAAAGCATCAATTTCGGCGTCTGGGTGAAGCGAAAGGTGTCATCTACCCATCGGTTCTGCGATTCATTTTTGCGAGCATTTGGTCCCATGGGACAAGTTCGACTTCGCCGGATCTAATTTCCTCAATGCGGCGCTTAATCTCATTATCCCATAACTCGTCTGCATCTGCGTCGATCTCAGTATCGAGACTACGAAAAAGAGATGCCGCTAGGGCAGCACGGTCTGTGTCAGGTAGTGCCAAAGCCTGTTCGAGCAGGTTGTGTGATTCAGTATTCATGCCCCTGTTTTACCATCTTGGATAATTGAAGCAACGCTAGAGTTTTCATTGGTTTAGCCACATAACGTCAACGTTCACCGGACCGCGGCGAAAGACTTGCAAGCAGAAAAAGCCGCACGCAAGCCCGGATTCGCATGCATCACATTGTTATGCATCCATGGAATCGTCAATTAGGTTTCACTCCCAGGAAGGCCGGGAAGAATCAATCGGGCGAGTTTCGCTATGTTTCGAGCGTCGTCGATGCCACGGTGATGTGTGCCATCAAGAGGAAGCCCAGCGATGGACAGCGCCCGTTTCATCCCACATGATTTCACGGAAAATATTTTCGCAAATTCTTTTTTCAAGTTTATGTGATTGCTAAATCCCTCCGGAAAATCGACATCGTGGCGATTGCAATCAATCTGAAACTGTGTTTTGTCATATCCGCCCCATGAACAGAGGTAGTATTCTTCGTTCCCGATCCAATCGAGAAATCTATGGAAGACGATTGGAAATGTTTCAGCCGAATCAACGTTCGATTGTTTGATTGTTGTTAGTTCGGTGCAAAAATCCGAAAGGATGGGTTCGGCGACTGGTTTGATGAATTCTGCAAATTCCTGCGTGGGGTCAGAATCTGTTGAAGGCATCAGCGCGGCACCAATTTCGATTATTTCCATTCGATCGTAGCTGCGAATGTTGTCCCAGCACGTTGCCTCAAGGTCTACGATGATGAAGTTCATTGGGCCTCGAAGGATGCATAACGCCTGCCGTAACCGGGCACGAACGGAAGACTTTGATTTCAGTTGCCGCGTGAATGAGTGCTCCGGTTCACGGCTTTGTTATCTGACCCTGTCTGTGTTTTCAGAAGGTAATGGGCAAAGAAAGTGTAGCCCCATTTCGCTTGACCGTGATAGTGGATCGCTGTCCGGGGATCTGCTTTCGGATTGCAAAGTAATAGGCATCCTGCGATTCCTGCTCGGGCCACCGGTAGTCACCAATGCCTACGATAATGTCGCCCTTCAAGACACCCGCTTTTGATGCAGGGGAATCTGGTGAAACGCCTGTCACGATCAGGCGACTTTCGTGGGTGAAGTACTTATGGACGATGCCAAGTCCTACAGCAGCCTCGTGCTCCAAACGCGCTTTTGGCAAGGCGACACGGAATTGCCGTAGTCGCTCTTGGCAGATCACAGGACCAACAAAGCGGATGTGGCAAGATCGATTGTGCAGTTGACAGTAGTGCTGGAGTAAATCGAGATCCCTACGGCCACCAGACCAACTGGATGGAACAATGAAACTGTGAACCACGCCATCTGAGACCACGCTCGGCTGAACGCCAACCGTCTCTAAGCGGCTCAGGTCATTGGCCGTGGCATTCTCGGAGTGAAGCACAGTTTCGCTCGCCATCAGAATAGCGAGCCCACCAACGATAATCTTGCAGAGGTTGAATCCATTCACGGCATCTCTCCATTGGTCAGATAACGTCAACGTTCACCGGGCCGCGGCGAAAGACTTGCAAGCAGAAAAACCGCGCGGCCCGCGGCTCCGTGTACATCGTATTGTTCAAGTAAACCGCTATCGCGGTGGGTGTTTGCGTTTTTTCTCGCACACCGATTTAAGTTTGACTACTCTTGTCAGTGATACTTTTTTCCCTTCTTTAAAAGGATAGCATAATGTCAAAGCGTAAACCACAAAAAAAAATTCACAACCACGGCGGCCTAACTCTGCGGCAGCAGATGAGCCAGGATCTCCAACTGCTGGGTAGAGCCAAACGCACCCATGGTGGGTACCTGCGCGAAATCTGCAAACTGGCCTGCTACTATCACACCGCGCCCGATTAATTAATCCAGCAACAAATTGCCGACTATCTGCTGCACCTGATCAACGACCGCGCCTGCGCCCCCGGCAGCATGCGGAGACTTACGTGAAACAGTTCGGCCGCGCCATGCCGCGCGAGCATAAACGGGTTCTTGCGTTGATCACGCGCTGCCAAACCGGAGAGTTGGGATATCTCGTCAAACAGTGCGACACCTGCCCGAAGGAACACTGGCAGGGACGTAGCTGTGGCAACCGGCATTGCCCCAACTGTCAAAACGATAAGTCCGCGCTCTGGCTGGCCAAATGGATGGTCGGGCTGCTGCCGGTGCAATACTATTTAGTCACCTTCACCGTGCCAGCGGCCCTGCGGATGGTGGTGCGCGCTAACGGGCGTGCTTGTTACGGAGCGCTGTTTGACTGTGGGGCTCAGGCGTTGGTCGAACTGGCCTTGGGCAAACGCTTTATTGGCTCCGATCAAATGGGTTTCTTCGGAGCGTTGCACACGTGGGGCCGAGACTTCACCGTTTACAATCCGCATGTGCACTTCGTGGTGCCAGGTGGGGCTGTTTCGCAGGACGGATCGAAATGGATGTGCGCGCCCGAGGATTTTCTGTTTCCGCAGAAGGTGGCCGCTAAAATCTACCCCGGCAAATTCCGTGATGCGATGCGCACCGCAGGGCTGGAGCAGGAGTTCCAGCAAGCCGATGCTGCTGCGTGGTTTAAGCCTTGGACGGTTGACGTGCAGCCGGCCGGTAACGGCGAAGCGGCTTTGAAGTACTTGGCTCCGTATGTGAATTGAGTTGCGATCAGCAATAATCGCATCGAGGCGGTGGGTGAGAACCGTGTGACTTACCGGTTTACGCCTAGCGGAACTTCCCAAAGTCGCACTCGCACCGTCAGCGGACACGAGTTCATTCGTGGCTTCTTGCAGCACACCTTGCCCAGCAGGTTCCAGCGGATTCGTTATTACGGCTGGGCATCACCCAACTGCAAGTTGAAGTTCCAGTGCGTACAAATGTTGGTTTACTTTTACTTAGGATGGTGCTGGTTGATGAAGCAGGCCGAGGTGGTGACGGAAATTCAGAAGCCACCGACGCCGTGTCCTGATTGCAAGGTTGGCAAGCTGCATCTGACGATGATCACCGATGCGGCGGGCCGAGTCATCTTCCGCCGCCGGTTGTCAGAGCACAGTGTTGCGTATCTCGATTCCGGCTAGCGGTCACTCCGCGCCGACAACAACTTAAAAGCAACCAGATTCTTTGAAGCATCCAGCGGCAGAGAGCCTTCACGCTGCGCGGTTACTGAATCCAGAGCCAAAAATCCAAGGGCCGAGAGCAAAAAAGACATCCAAATGGCATTGGGGGGCTTCTTGAACAAAGCGTTTGAACTTCGGCGGGATCAAACGGCGTTCCAGCGGGCAACTTCAAGGAACATCTTCACCTACTTCAAGTTCAAAAAAAAACTGCACCCGCGAAGTCAAACGCTCAATTGTTATCTGCGGTTATTCCCAAACACCTGTTTTTTTGTAGTTTTCACGGATTAGAGAAAACACTCGAGGCCCTTGCCGATCTGAAGACTCAAATGTTTCAGGACGCGAGTGCGCAAGCAGGGTTGTTGGGTCGAAAACTCCATTTGGAACCGCGATAGTAGCACGCCCGAAGCTCTGTTTCACGATTCCCTTTATTCTAAAGGTTTTTCCATCGCGTTTGAACTCAAAGTCAATTGCCACAGGCTGTTTTGATGTATCGACAGAGAATCTTCCAAAGGTTTCGGCCTCTACCTCGCCGGAAGGTCGATAGATGTATCGGTCGCACGACGCATTGGTCGCCAGTCTCCATTCAACTCCGTCGCCGTCATGATCTAGTGCAGTCAAGCCGGATTGAATACAGTCGAGCTCCAACCAATGACCGCTGAGCTGATTGGCATACGTACGATTTTCATTATCTGTGGTCATCGTTGATAACCGCGCCTCCAACTGCTGGATCCGCTCCGCAAGTTTTTCGGTTGTTTGAGTTTCCAAGCCAAAGATCGAAGCTCCAACAAAAACAATCAGCGCGGTCGCCGTCAATGCAAATTTTGTGTTTTTCATTACGTCTCCTTGAGCAGATAACGGCCGCGTTCACTGACCGGGCGCCCACCCTAGTTCAGCTAAGCATTTGTGCAGGCGTCGCAGTTTTCGTAATTCGCTGTCGTCCAGCCATTCGTCGTCAATGAACTGAGAAATTGCACTAGAGAACGCCCTCGCATGCAGCATTCGAATCTGCTCCTTAGCCAGCCCTAAGCGTTTGCGTTCCGCTTTTATGTAATCAAGTTCCTCATCGGTGATTATCAAGTCGGCGAGCACCGTTTTCAAGGCATCCCAGTAGTCACGGATTGCAATTTTCCTCGAATCGGCAGGAATAGACATGGACGGCTTGTTCCGTGAGTGAAATTTGCCAATCGGTGTAACGTTAAGTTTTGATGCGGAAGGGAATGGATCGTTCGCGAAACTCTGTTGGAATTTGTATTTCTTAAGTCTGCCTAAGTCTTGATATGTAACAACATTTTGTTGTCGAAGTTCACTGAGATAGAACTCCATTAATCCACCAGAGGCGAGTGCGTCATCCGCAGCAACGTGAGTTGATTGGAAATTTACTCCGTGTGCATCGCACGCGTCCTGAAGTTTGCAGCGTGCGCCTAGGCCAAGCATTGGTCGCATGTACATCAAACAAAAGTGAGGCGCCTCATGTTGGATCCCAGCGTTAGTCAATTCGAAGTTAAGAAACTTCATGTCAAAATAAACGTTGTACGCCGCCAAAACGCAACCCTCAAGGCTTTTCAGGAGGTCTCCCGCGATTTCACTGAACGATGGAGCATCTTTGACGTCTGCGTCAGTGATGCCATGAATTTCAGTCGCCGATACTTTCCGGCAAGGGTTAACCAGCGTGTCGAAAACAAGCTTGGGTTTTTCACCGGGGTCAATCCTAACCACTGAGGCTTCAATAACACGATCCCGGCCAGCTGCAATGCCTGTAGTTTCAAAGTCAACGATGGCGATTGGCGTTTCGCAAATCGTTCTGCTGCTTATGCCTGTTGCCATTTGGTAATACCTAACATTGGAGAAGCGGAATAACGTCCAGCATCACCGAGTACGGCGAGATGATGCTCCATTTGTAAAAGCCCGATGCCGTACTTCGGTGAATGCAATGGTTCGTCGCATTCGCGTTCATTCGGGGGCGAAAACGATGTTCACGTACACGTGATGCGGATTCTCCAACGTTGAGTCGTCGAAGAGTGTCAAGGTAGTTCTATACCTGCCAAATTTGCCCCACATGGTTGCCATGCGCCCCGCCCTGAACACCTGATCCCGATCATGCTCTATCACCTTTCGCTTGTCACCATCAACGACTCGCTCCTGCGATTTGTTCTTTGCATTGTAGCTGGTTTCGACACCAAAGACCTTTGCGTAGTACGTCCACGCCTGCTCATAGGAGTGGTGCTCGGCCAAACCGGCTTGTAGCGATAGTCCGCCGTCTGGATGCTCTATTGAATCCCACTTGAGATCAATTCCAACGGCAGCGACAGCGGCGTTTGGAGGAATTCGCCAGCCAGTCTTTTTCGACCTAGGATTGTCGTCTCCGGCATGCAAGGGATGACAAAGCGCAAGCAGTCCAAAGACAGAGAGGAGTAAGTATCTCATATTCATATTTCTTCCTTATCGGATAACGGCAACGATCGCTGGGCCGCGGCGAAAGTCTTGCAAGCAGAAAAAGTCGCGCGGCCCGCGGCTTATGGTCATTCCGCATCGAGAATTGTTGTCTGCAACGGGAGCCGGAACGAAGCTCGGAGTTGGCAGACAACAGTTTAAGGCTGATGCGGCGAAATTGCAAATTTTGGAATTATGCTGTGAATAAGTGGCATTTGGTTTGCCGCTTATCAATCGCTTGTCGGGACGCTGACGAATCATGCTCGCGGCCGCCGCTGTGACGACTTACCGGAGACCTTCGCAGCGTCCCGATTCATTCACGCCAAACGAATTCTCAGATGATGACTCCAATCAAAAAGACCATCCATCAGCACTTCGCGTCGTGATTGAACAAGCGACAGATAAACCCACGATTTAACCGCAGGAAACCATGGACTCAATTGTAACCCAAGACC
>CALCJM010000182.1 GCA_937967505.1 uncultured Pirellulaceae bacterium
GTCCTCCCGATTGGTGCGACAGTCAACATGGATGGAACCAGTTTGTACCAGGCCGTCGCGGCCGTCTTCATTGCCCAAGTGTTGGGGATGGATTTGACGCTGGGTGACCAGTTGACCATCATCACGACGGCGACACTGGCGTCCATTGGGTCTGCGGCCGTTCCGGGGGCCGGGATGGTGATGCTGGTCGTGGTCTTGGAAGCGATCAGTGTTCCCGCCTACGGTTTGGCATTGGTGTTTGCAATCGACCGACCTTTGGATATGTGCCGAACGGCCGTCAACGTTACCGGAGATGCGGCGGTTTCGATGATCGTTGCCAACAGCGTCGGGAAGCTTGGCAATCCTGACGTAAAGGACTGGGACGACAACTATCCCGCCAGCGCTGGTGAAGAAGACAGCACTGGTGAAGAAGACGGCGACGCGTCGGCGTCTGACGCTGTAGCAGAATAGGCGTTAGGGTTTGTTGACTACTTTGGGCGTCTTTCGATCAGGGTAGCAACTGCGGCATAGTTCGCACACCATTCCGTTGCAACCTCGTGCGGTACAAAACTCACGTCCGTAGAAGATAATCTGAAGGTGTAGATCGTTCCATGATTCTTCCGGAAACAGTTTTTTCAGGTCTGCTTCGGTTTGTTTGACGTTCTTGCCCGATGTCAGCCCCCAGCGTTGCGCCAGCCGGTGAATGTGAGTGTCAACGGGGAATGCCGGCACGCCGAATGCCTGTGCCATCACGACGCTTGCGGTTTTGTGCCCCACTCCAGGCAGGCTTTCCAGTGCTTCAAAGTCCGCAGGCACTTCGCCACCGTACTGGTCTACCAGAATCCGCGACAGTCCGGCGATTGCTTTGGATTTCCCGGGAGACAAACCACAGGGCCGAATGATTTCAAGAATCTTATCGACCGCCACGCGCGTCATTTTTTTGGCCGTGTCGGCCTTTTTGAATAGGGCGGGTGTCACCTGATTGACCCGTTCATCGGTACACTGGGCACTCAATAGAACCGCAACCAGTAACGTAAACGCGTTGCTGTGGTTCAGCGGAACCGGAGGATCAGGATACAGTTCCGTCAGGCGGTCGTGGACGATTTGGGCACGTTCTGCTCGTTTCACAATGGCCTACGAATCAGAGGGGGATTCGGAACTGTCAGTTTCATCCGTGGAGTCTGTTTCGCGCAATTCACCAGCAGGTTTGGCAACAGCTTCTTCGTTGTCAGGCCTGTCATCCGGTTTAGTCTCTGTTTTTTCATCATCCACCGCATCAATTTTTTTCGCACTGGTGTCTTCTGGGGCTTCCATCTTTTCTTTCGAAGCTCTTTCCTGTTCCAGTTCGTCAAGCGACTTTGTTTCGGGCACCACTGGCGGCAACTCAGGTTCGTCGGTCTCTTCCGGTTCGCCAACCTTGCGAGGGCGGTACTTGTGGTCACGTTTACGAATGACCGATGCGGATTTGATGTAATCCGGACTGGCGTTGGGCACACGTGTTGATTGGCCATTGATTTCGATCTGAGTCCGCACGATGCGATCGACAACCTCGTGGCCATCAATCACACGCCCGAACACAGTGTGTTTGCCATCGAGATGTGTCGTGCGGCTGAATGTAATAAAGAACTGACTGCTGCCGGAATCAGGCGCTGACGTTTTGGCCATGCTCAGCACGCCTGTGAAGTGTGGTCGGGTGTCTGGTCGTTTACACTCGTCATAGATCGTGTACCCGGGGTCGTCGTCGCCCTGATTGTCCTTTTTGGGGCCACCGACCTGAGCCATGAAATTGTCAATAACGCGGTGGAACAAAGAATTCGAATAAAAACCGCTTTCCACCAGACTGATAAAGTTACCAACGGTCTGCGGCGCTTCGTTTTCGTACAGCTGGACGGTAATTGGGCCCTTGCTGGTTTCGATCAGCACTCGTGGCAGGTCGCGCGCTTTGAATTCACGCTGGCGAATCAGCACTTCGTCAAAGATCTCCCGCGCCTCTAGCGTGAGCCGATCAGCCTGTGCGGCGTAGTCAAAATAGGCTTTGTTGACACCAGCCTTGATCAGTCGATCGCAGGAACGCAGCACCTTGCCATCACGGCCGGCGTCGGCGTCGTTCAACAGGATGCCCATCACGGTGCGTACATTTTCCTGATTGGAAGAATCCTTTTCAATCGCCTCCAGGCAAACGTCATGCAATGCTTCGATCACCTCAGTGGTTTCCTGGAGCGCATCGGTGTAGTCTTTTTGCAAGTTGTTCAGGTTACCTTCGCCGGTGTCCAACTGCTTTTTCAGAGACGCCATTTGACTGCTCAGGTTGGCAAGTTTCTCTTTCAAGGTTGCCACGTCTGTTTTTCCATCGTTTTGGGCAACCGTCGGCATCGAAATGGCAACCGTTAAAACCAACGCCGATACGGTTGCGACTGCCAAGTGAAGGTTGGGCAAACGAGGAAATTTCGAATGAAGAAGAGAAAGGGGGGGGTGCGAATGGATTGACATCGTTTTATCAAAAGCTCTCTGGATTGCGCGATTGGAAGTTCGTTGTGCGTCACCTGTTGGTGCCAGGCATATACAGGCTAGTTTTGCGTGCTACCCTGCGGTAACAAGTCAAATGAACTGGCTTCGTTTCCCCGATCTTCATTTGAAATAACGGAATTGTTGGCCGCTGACGGGGCAGCGGAGGATGCCGTATCAATTGTCAATTTGTATTCATGTGCACGTTTGTTCTCGATTGTGATTTTGATAATCTTCGATGCTTCGGCAAGACCGGAAGTAAATCGGCTGCCCCCAAACGTCTTCAGGCGATAGACAATGTCCAGTGCGTTTTCAGAAATGTTTTTTCCTTCGATGGTTTCCTGAAAGTCAACGACCCTGCCGAACACGGTATGTTTTCCGTTGAAGGCAAGATTCGGTTGGTGACAAATCTGAAATACAGAACTGGTCGTCTGCCCGTCTTGGCTGACCATGGATACCGATCCGGCAAAGTGCTTTCTGGCTTTTTCCTGTTGAGCTTCCGATGAGATGGTATCGTTGGCGGGGCTGCGCGTTTCTTTGGACCAACCTGCTCGCGCGAATTCGCCGGGTTTCACCAGAAAGAAGGGCTGGTCATCGTAAAAACCGCGTTCGGCCCTTGAGACAAAGTCATACACGGTAAACGTTGCCTGGTTTTCGAATAGTTCAATAACGAATTTACCCTCGGTCGTTTCGACAATGGCGTAGGGCAAATCTCCGGTGGCGGTCTCAAGACGCCGAATCATCAACTCGTCCTGCCATGCTTGGCTGGTTTGCTCAAGCACCTCGTAATAAACGTCCTTGATGGGTGCAATCTCCTCCAGCCTGTCGAGGATCTGACCAGCCTGTTCAAAATCCTGCACCGCGTAACTGGCCTTGAAGGCTTTCATCAAGATCTGCCATGAAATATCCTCTTGTTCCAGCAACAACTTCGAAATCTCCATTGCCGCTTGAGGGTCAAAATTTGAACCTGCCGATTTCGGTGCCAGCGATTCAGCGAGTTTCGCCATCACGATATTTGTGGAAGCCTGTTCTCGCAGCGGTGCCAGACGAAAAACCTCAACACCTTTTTGAACCAGCTGTTTCTGAAGACGCTCAGACTCCTGTTTTGCCAGGTCGATCTCTTTTTGAAGTTCCACCTGGGCATTGGCAAATCCGATAGGCATCTCACGAAACATTTTGTCAATACGTTTCCGGTTGGCGATTATTTTTCGACGAATTTCGGCCAGTTGTTCAATCGCGGTCTTCGCTTCGTCGCTTAGCGGCGTTTGCGATTCCTGTACATCAACCTCGTCGGCGCGTGATTGTCGGGAAGATTTTCGACTGCGCGAGGTTGATCCACCTCGGGCAGAAGAACGCGTGGTTGATCCGGCGCGATCCGAGGACCAATCACGTGAGGACCGTCGATTGGACTGCGCCAGAGAATCGCCAGTGGTCAGCAACACGATCAATAACACGATCGCAGGCAGAAGGATTTGAGAACAGTTTTTCATGGTAAACTCAAATAACAGAACTTTATTAATTGCGGAGAGAGAGTCAAGCGCGAGGTAGGGATGCGGAATCAAAATCAGTAATGCAATACGCAAGACCAAGCGTTGGTTAGGTGGGCCACCGCCCATTTACCGGGTTCCACCGTATCCTTCATGGGCTGGCTTTTACGGGTTCGTATTCGTGATCGCGTTTTCGGATCACCTTTGCCGACAGAAGTTTTTCAGGGATTGCATCGTCCAATGGCTCTGCTTCTTCCTTTTCAATTTTGTGCGTCAGACTAAACCTTTGGTATACTTCCTGCCCTTCGATCACTGTTCCAAAGACCGTGTGCCTACCGTCAAGGAGGGGCGTTGGGACAAGGTTAATAAAGAACTGAGTGCTACCGGATTTGGGCGCCCCGGTATTGGCCATGCTCAGCACACCTGAAAAGTGCCGCCGCGCGTCTTTGCTTTTGAATTCATCATTGATCGTATAGCCAACGTCTTTGAGGGCGACATTTTCGGTAAAGCCACCTCCCTGGGCCACAAAATCGGGAATAACCCGATGAAAGATTGTGTGGTCATAAAAGCCCGATTCGACCAGTGAAATAAAGTTGGCGACCGTTTCGGGAGCCTCGTTTTCAAACAACTCGACTACTATTTTACCGCAACTGGTCACAAGTTCCACGCGCGGCAGATCGTCTGCGTCCTGTTCCTTTTTGCGGATCTCCAATTCTTTTTTATAGGTCTGAATCAACTGCGGTACCATCAACAACAATCGTCGGTCTGATTCGGCCACTCCACCCGACTTACTCAACTCTTCCGGATCAATGCTGTTGATGGTGCTGTAGGCCTGCTCAAAGCGATTGGTTTTAAAATACACCATCCCCAACTTCTTTTTCAGTTCGGTGTCGTCCGGTTGCTGTTCGAGCATTTTTTCAATCGCAACGTCCAGATCCTCTAACTGATTGGATTCATACATTTGCTCAATGATCTTTTCGATCAGAGATTCAAGTGATTCGGGTTGTGGTGAATCGCTGGCAAACAATCGACAGGCTGTCGCGCGAAAATCGGCCAACAGCAGATCCGTTTCCTCGATATCATGTTCGTACTTTTCCTTCCAATCATACGATGCCTCGCGGCCATTCATCACGTACTGCAAGCTTGAACCAAAAGATGCTCCGAGGCTGACTCGCAATCGGGCAATTAATTGGTCATATCGCACCCGATCATCTTTCTGGTTTAGCGCTGCCTGGTTTGAGGGCGTTTGGCCTAAGGTTGCCTCTTGTGCTGTAACCCCGGCAACGAATATACAGGCATTGAGGACGATTATCAAACAACCTGTCCGGACGGGCAAACTGCAAGTCGGCAGGAGTTGCATCCGGGCACTTTTCACGCTGTGCATCAAAAACAGTTCAATCAAATTTGGCATAAGCATCGTCGTTTTTAGGTGATCAGTAGTGGCGGATCAAAGATGGGCAAATGGACGGTTTCGAGAGAAACGGTGTCTGTCAAGAACTGAATCAGTAATCCATAATATAGCCAGCAAACGCTTTATTTGAATGAGAACTGACCACAAAGTAGGACAATGCCAAAATTCCGTCGGGGGAAAAATCTGAAAGACTGGAAAAGTCAACGTCCACCTGCCGACGAAGGCAAATTGCGCATTGTAGGGGGAAGATTCCGAGGGCGGCAAATTTCCTATTCAGGTGATCTGATTACGCGCCCCATGAAGGACAACATTCGTGAAGCTGTCTTCAATCTGGTCGGAGGTTTTATCAAGGGCAAAGCTGCCTTTGATCTGTTCGCCGGAACTGGCGCAATGGGGCTGGAAGCCATCAGTCGGGGCGCTTCCCGAGCGACATTGATTGAGAGACACTTCCCGACGGTCAAAATCATCGAAGCGAATGTGCGATCGCTGGGAGGGGATCTGAAGGTTGACGTTTGCGGCGCTGATTCATTTTTTTGGTGTAGACAGTTCCTCCGACAACCGGACACCTGGCCAACCGAACCATGGTTTGTGATGTGCTGCCCACCCTATGATTTCTACGTTGAACGATGGGAAGAACTCTCGGCGCTGATCGGCGGGATGGTTGAAGCTGCCCCCGCAGAAAGTGTGTTTCTGATTGAATCTGACACACGTTTTGATCCGGAACAGTTACCTGATTCAGCCCGTTGGGAGGTGCGACACTACACGCCAGCACGGGTGGCCGTTCTGAAAAAAGGCTTTCCAGACGCATCACATGAGTATCGGTAATCAGGCAAGCCGTGCGAGGATCCGACGTCAACGAAGTTGCGCGAAATTTCGAATCACATGAAAGGAATGCGATGCAAGCCGAAGTGAGACTTGGAGATCAGGTTTTTCGGGTTGACCTTTCGACCGGCCATTCGATCGCGCGCGAGATCCCATTCGCCCTGAAGGAGGCCTCCTGCAACGCCCCTTTCGACCTGCAGGCAGTTCTGCCGCAATCGGCAACCTGGCGGAAGGACGACTTCATTGGCGATGTCTCACAGGGCGGTTCCTGTAACGTGCGAGTTCTGATGATTAATCCGCATTGTGGTGGTACTCATACTGAAACGCTGCTGCATCTTTTGCCGACTGATTCCTTATTGCACCAACCCACCATTGGTACAGTTGCGCCAACAGGGCTATTGCCTGCATTGGTGTTGACCGTAAGCACAGCGTCGATCACCGATGTCTCGCAATCCGAGGAATCACTGACCGAACACGCGCAACCGGCAGACCGTGTTGTAACGGCCAACGCCATCAAAGCGGCACTGGCCCAACTGCAAGAGAGTCAACCGATTGAGTATGCAGCTTGGGAAGCAGTGCAGAAAAAGTCGCTGGTCCTGCGCATCTTCCAGAACGATCCGGCAGCCCCAAGTGTTCCCTGGACGTTTGCTTCAGCAGCGGCTCCCTATTTCAGCGTGGACGCAATACGGTTCATGAACCACCAGTCCGTACAGCATCTGCTGGTAGAATTTCCGTCGATCGACCGGATGCGTGACGGCGGTCACCTGGTCAACCATCATCAATTTTGGAACGTCGAACCCCAGACAAAGAGGTTTCCTGAGTCGTCGGCGGCAAAAACGATTACGGAAATGATCGAGGTGCCCCGTTTCATCAAGGATGGCCTGCATCTACTTTCTATTCAGCTTCCCCCCGCGCTCACCGACGCCATGCTCAGCCGACCGGTACTGTTTCCGGTAACGCATTAACGGGGCATTCTGACACACAGTAGCCCTCGTTCAGAACGCTCAAAAACCTGCCAATCCAGCGTCACCGTTAAAGCTTATCACTCAATCGAGCCTGCTAGCGAAATAGGGCGCGCGTTTGGAATTTCTACGTCGAGTCGGCTTCAAAAGCGCTCCGATGATTGAATTATGAAGACGCTTCCGTATCGTCTTTTTCCCAATTCAAACGGGATATGTGCATTCTCCACCACCGTCTCAAGTCATTCGTCGTTCCCCGAATTTCATCGCGTTCACTCCACGACCTCGAACACTCGTTTATGCAGACACCGACAGGCAGTTTTCCAACCATCAAAATACCCCGGCCGGGTATTTTGATTCTGGCTACGCTGGTCTTGGCCTGCGGGTTGCCGCTGATCCTTTCCCGGAAAACGTGCGCCGCGACGCCTTTAACGCCGCAGCAAACCGCAAGTGCTCGGTCGGTTGACAATGTTCAACCACCAGTGCGTATCGTTGACATACCAACGATCCAGCTGGTATCCGCTGAAGAAGAGCCCCCCAATGCCCCCAAGATGGCCACCGGTTCCCGGGGCTCAGGGCGCTCACACAAGTCGAAAGTTACCAAAAACGGCTGGGTAAAGCCGGTTGATATTGTTGCTCGCCTGAAGGTTCTGGATTCGATTGGTGTGACGCGCCAGTGGTCTGCGGAGACTGCCCAGTTAATCGATCTGCTGCTGATCGAAGAAAACATTCGCTCATCAGAGAGCGGTACCGTGCTGGAGCAACTGACCCAGAAGATGGAACAGTTGGACCAGATCATTAGCGTCGTCAGCCAACGCTTTCCGGACCTGCCGGTCGCCGTCAAGTTGAGCAGTGAGCTCCGTCGTTTGCGGTATGACATTGGCAAGCGCCTCGCAGTCTGGAAGGCACTCCAGCGGCTTCCGAGCGAGACTACTGTCCCAGATTCTCCGTTTGCACTGGTTGCCGGTCAGAGAATTTCCTTTGGTCAGTTCGACAACGGTTGGAAAAATTACCTCAGGCTTGACGGTGTTGAAAAGTCTTTTAGCGCACTGCATCCCGATGTTAATGAACAGAAAGAAGCCGCACGACGATCGCTGATCCGGCTCTATTCGCCCACGCTGGATCCCTCGCAGAGCGCCTATGTGCATCGCATGTTGGCCCCGTCAGACATCCAGTTGTTGAAATCTTCCGCTTCTGGCCGGTTCGATCACTACCGTTTAATCAAGGCGATCGAAAAATACGAATACAAACCGTCTGGAGTGGCGGCGCATTATATTAACGACCAGTTTCAGAACTTGCTGTGGTCTGACGATCCCGAAAGTCAACAGGCGGCGCGTGAAATTCAGACCCATTTTCGCAACGCCAACATTCGCCTGACGGTTTCGGATCGAATGCTTAATCGTTTGATCCCGTCATCGCCATCGGTCCAGCAACCGGTTAGCGAGCGCGTCATGGGGGCGGACGTCAATGGTCATTCCAACATTCAAAACTCGCTATCCGTTGAATTAATCCCCGACGCTACCCGACTGCACCTAGAACTGAAAACCAATGGTCGAGTCGATTCAGACACTGTCGCGACGAAAAGTGGTTTCGAGGTGCGCAATTCGGGGCTGGCCAAATTCCAAGCATTCAAGCGATTTGCGATCGACCGGTTTGGCAACCTTGACGGACAAAGCTCCGTTGCTCATGCCAACGCCAACCAGCGTTTAGTCGGTATTCGGTCAAAACTGGACCCGTTTCCCGTGGTCAACTGGATCGCCCGCAGAATCGCTCGCAAACAAATCTCCGAGCAGGCTCCGCGCGCCAACATGCTGCTGGAGGAGAAAGTCGAAGGCTCCGCACGACAGCAGCTTGAGGATGGTGTTCAGGAGAAAGTTGCTCTCATGCAGGCGTGGTTGAAAACAAATCTGCTGCAACCGCTGATTGCCATGGATCTTGATCCGGAAGCACTTCAAATGGCAACCACACAACGTCGATTGGTGATGCGTTATCGGTTGGCCGGACTGGATCAGATGGCCGCCAATTCGCCACGTCCCGCCGATGCGGAAAGCGATTACATGGGAGTGCAATTGCACCAATCGTTGCTGAACAACACGATCGAGCGTATTGAAATTTCCGCTCGTTCATTCACGCCCGAGACGCTGGTCGCACATTTGGCGGATGTTATCGGTTTTTCTCCGGACGCAAACAGCAAGGAGGGCAAGCGTGATGCCACGTTTGTGTTCGCTAACTACGATCCGATCCGGGTTGATCTACAGGACGGAAAGGTCCGTGTTGAACTGAACCTGAAGTCGCTGCGGGTTGGGAAGAAGGGCAAGACTTGGCGAAACATTACCATTGCGTCAACCTACAAGCCCGAGGTCATCGGCTCCCGGATCCGTCTGGCGCAGTATGCTCCGATTGAGGTGAAAGGCCGCCGATTCCGCCTTGGCGATCAGATCGCGGTTCGGGCTATTTTCACGGTCGTGCTACCCAAGCAGTACACCTTCCAGACAATCCCCGCCCGATTGCAGGAAAATCTTAACGGTTACGCATTGGCGATTGACCAGCTGAATATCGCCGATGGCTGGGCAGGCGTGTCCTACCAAGAGGTGCCGGTTGGCTACTACGAGCTTCCTTCGACTTACAGCGCGTCAGGCACCGTTTACAGCGCGTCGGCGAATTCCTTGGGGGAGGCCGATGCGACCTACAACCCGCCCGAAGCTTACCTTCCTGTAGACAACAATTTGGGATCCCCGAACTACCGAACCGGCTTCCACCCCGGGCGACGGTAGTACTCGTCCTGCTGCGGTGAGCGTTTGCTGCGGATAGGACGCGTGGAAATTGTTGAAGCCCCCTGGTCTTCGAGTGATCGACTTCGCCTTCGTCGTGACTGACCTTTGTACCAGTCGCGCGACGGATCCAGATCAACATCGTTAAAACCGGCGTTCTCCAATTGCGCTGCTGGAGGGTCGATCGTCACCGTGTCTGTTGTTTCGATCACACGACCTGACGAGGTTTCAAAACGAACGTAGACGGTCAAATTGGCGTTGGTGGGAGGCACGTCATTCCAGGGCAATTGCAGTAACAGGCCGCGATTCCCAAATTCGTCACGGGCGAAAAACAGTTCTGTCTCGGACCTGACAAATTCCCAGTAGCCGACCTGCTGGCGGCCTTGATCGGCGGCCGGATCGACAACGCTGATCGTCAAGTTTCCTGCTTGCTCAACCACTTTCCCGGCTGCTGTCATGGGTTGAAGGAGAATTTTCAGTTCATCATCACCGGCAACGGCATCGGTGTTTTCGCCGCGGCTGACCGATGAATTGATTTTCACTTCGGCCACGCGATCGGCCAAGCGTGCTGATGTTGCGAACCCGGCCTGTAGGCGAGGTGAATCCGGTTCAAGAATCGACACGCCTCCCGATTCCCCCGGATCGACGTTCTTGGGGGCAGGCAGATCGTCATTGGTAGAGGAACCTGATTCATCAAATAAATTCTCCGGCAGTCCTTGGTTCATATCCGCACCAGGTGTTTCCTGTGCCGGTGATTGTTCAACAGTCGCCCCGCTTTCACCGCTGGGGGGGGCGGCAAGTGTGGGGGTGGTCATCACGGATTCCCCGTTAATACTCCCACCGTATATTGTTCCCCCAGAAACTGCCCCCGAACCGATGATCTCGTTGTCGGAGGAAATGACTTGCCCCGATGTGATTACGGGCGACGAATCGTAGTAGGTAACTTCTGGCGTAGACAACATGCCAGAGGGATTGGCTGCCTGATCAGCGATGACACCAGAACCGACTGGCAATCCGGAATCAAGTGCGGCAGCATTTTCGTATCCGGACGTAACGGTCACCGCATCGTCGATGATGGTGGATCTGCCGGACTGCGCCAGCAGAGTGTAATACTTGTCTTCCAGATCAAGGTATTCAGCGCGCATCAGCGCCGTTTCCCGCCGGCAACGCAGGTCGGAGTTACATCCAACCGGGGCCAGCACGGTAACAACCAACAGTAGAGTAAATGAAATCCGCATAACGACTCTGCTTTTTCAGTATTGAGAGATTCGTCTTTAGCGAAGTATCGTGATCGCAGGCAATAGCATTTGTGTTGATGTGCTGGCGTACACTACGCAGACAGGCTCGTTTTCGGGAAAAAACGAGCCTGTGTTGGTGTGGTTCAGAGATGGTGATGGCGTCAGAGTGCTATCACTATTCAGTTTCCGAGACGTTGGTCACGACCCGGTCGATCAGGTTGTAGTCCAGCGCTTCCTGGGCGGTCATGAAGTTGTCCCGGTCGGTGCCCTCTTCGATTTCGGCCAAGGTTTTTCCGGTGTGCAGCACCAGCAGGTTATTCAGCCGCTCTTTGACCCGTCGTAGTTCCTTACGATGGATCATGATCTCTTCGGCGGTTCCCTGCATACCGGCGAGTGGTTGGTGGATCATGATGCTGGCGTTGGGTAATGCGAAACGCTTACCTTCGGCACCGGCGGTCAGCAACATCGCGCCCATCGAGGCGGCCTGCCCCATGCAGTAGGTTGCCACGTCACAGCTTAAAAACTGCATCGTGTCGTAGATCGCCAGTCCGGCGGTCACGCTACCTCCGGGGCTGTTGATGTACAGATGGATGTCTTTTTTACCATCTTCGGACTGCAGAAACAGCATTTGGGCGACCAGTGAGTTGGCGAGATCCGCCGTTACCTGCTGTCCTAGGAAAATGATTCGATCCTTCAGCAAGCGGCTGTAGATATCGTAGACCCGTTCGTCTCGGCCTGTATTATCGACTACGTATGGAACGTATGCCATTGGAAACTCCGTATGAAAATGATCCTCTCGGATCGTTGTGCGTAATGTGAAACCCGAATGATGTTAGTCTTCTTCCTGATCGCGATCAGGTTTGGTGGTTAGTTGATCGACCAATCCGTAATCGACAGCCTGTTGGGCGGTGAGGAAAAAATCACGACCGGTATCTTTTTCGATTTGTTCGATTTCCTGACCGGTATGCTTGGCCAGCACTTCATTAAGCACTTGACGGTTTCGCAAGATTTCATCGGCCTGAATTTCAATATCGCTGACCTGGCCACTGACGCCGCCGTGGGGCTGGTGAATCATCACGCGCGAATGCGGCAGGCAATAGCGTTTCCCTTTGGTACCCCCGGCCAGCAAGACCGCGCCACCACTGGCCGCCTGGCCAACGCAGTAAGTCGCTACCGGGCAGGAGATAATCTGCATCACGTCGTAGATGGCCAGCGTCGCTATCACATCTCCACCGGGCGAATTCAGATAGAAGTTAATATCCTTCTTCTTGTTCTCGCTTTGCAGATATAGCAATTTCATAATTAGATCATTGGCGTTGCCGGTATGAATTTCCCCCTGAAGAAACACAATCCGGTTTTCCAGCAGCATATCGCCCAACGTCATCGTGCGCTGTCGCTGGTATGACGAATAGGCGTGCGAATTTTGCATCTGTCCCAATTGGTTGATCGGATCGACTCCGGCCATGGTATTGATATTGTTCATCCCGGACCCTGTTGGTGGTTGGCTGATCTGGCCGTTTTTCGAATAAAAAATGTCGTTCAAGACAACTGTCCTTTTGATGACCTGACAATAAATGTGGACCGCAAACCGGCCCCGCAAACCACCAACGGTACCTCGATTGGCGGCTTCAGGCAAGGCGGGATCAAACTGGGCAAATTTCTGTGCGAAAATTCCGTAGCGGGAGGGGGCGCTGTCGGGGCGAAGCATCATTGCACCGTTCCCGAAATGTTCCTGCTAAAAAACGAAAAAGGCCACGTGGTTCATCGACCGCGTGGCTTTGGCGTAACTTCGTTCAACAGTCTGCATAACACCGCCAGACAGATCGTGTTAATTCTGCCTGTGATGGTAACCAATTGTGCCGGGTTTTAGTCGTCATTTAAACCTGGAACCGCTGGCTCTTCTCCGCCCGCGTATTTGGCTTCGGGGATGGCAACCGATTCACCGGCAGCAAAGAAATTCAACGCGGTCGTGTCCGACTGATCCTTGTGATTGTATTCGGTCGCGTTGAAACTGGCTTCTTCGGTGATTTTGGCAATTACTTTGCCCTCGATGATCATATTCCGCAACGAGTCCATCTGGCCACTGCGTTCCAGTCGGGCGCGAACGCGACGTGGCGAATCGTTTTGCTGCATTGCGATACGATTGATCTCGACCTCGTAGTCCTGTGGTACATCCTCGATCTCTTGTTCTTCAGCGATGCGTTCGAGAATGAAGTGCTCCTTGAGCGCCGTTGCGGTGCGCTCAAGCACGTTCTTCCGCAGCGAGTTTTCACGCGCCATAATTTCCTGTTCGGAAAAACCGCTGGACTGCATCTCGATCACGGCACGTTCGAGTTCGCGACGTGACTGACGGCGAAGCAGATCCGGTGGCAACTCCCAGTCTGCCGATTCGGTCAACGTCTTGCTGATCTGTTCACGAACTTGTTCGCGTTGAGCATAGGCCAACCGGTTTTCCATTGATGATTTGAGCGACTTGCGAATCATTTCTTCTTCCAGCCCCAATCGTTCGGCCACCTGAGCCGCCGTCGATGCCTCGATACGCTTCACGTCCAAGATTTCAAATTCGACCTCGACTTCTTTACCAGCCAGTTCTTCATTGTCGGCAAATTCGTTGATCTCTGCCTTGACGGTAACCTTGTCGTCAGCCTTTTTACCGATGACCAGTTTGCCAAAACCTTCAATCGAGGCGTCGGCCAAGCTCAGATTTTCATTGACCTCGACGCTAACCTCTTCGGCCAACGCGATTTGCTCACCATCGTGCGAAGTTTTAATGTTGCAGACAATGTGATCGCCTTTAGCGATCGCTTCATCAACCGGGACCAAGTCGCTATAGCGCTTGCCAAGATCTGCAATTTCGGCTTCGAGGTCGGCGTCGGTGAATTCGTACTCGGGACGATCCAGCTTGAGTCCTTTCCACTGCGGAATCTCGAACTCGGGACGGACTTCGATATTAAATTCGTAAGTCAGATCGCCCTCTTCAGGAATCTCAACTTTTTGGAAATCCAGGTCCGGCTCGCTGATCGCGGAGAAAGTTTCGTCATCGCTAATCTGTGTCAGGCTGTCCATCAGCAGTGAACCCTTGACTTGTTCGGCAACCTGTTTGCGAAATTTCTTTTCCACCAGCTGGCGTGGTGCCTTACCAACGCGAAAACCGGGCACTTCGGCGCGGGGAACAAGCGTATCGAACTGCTTGTTAAAATAGGTCTCGATGTCCTTGCGCGGAATGGTTACGGTGACGTGACGTTCGCACGCACTTTCCTCTTTGACTTTGATGTCAAGGTTGAGTGCTTTTTTTTCCGGGGCGTCTGTGGTTTCAGTACTCACGTTGTTGTTTCCTGAACGTTTTTGGTGATGGTGATGTCAACCGACAACTGACCATCGGGAATACGTTGTTTTCGTACAAAAAAAAAATCATGCTGCGATTTGCGTTTCGCGGCACGATTTTATCAGCAATAGGTCAATTTTTTCAATTGTTGTTTTCAATTTCGCCAGCAATTGTCGCCATCCCGAAGGAGATGCCACGAAACTAAAGAAAGAGCGGGTGATCGGATTCGAACCGACGACATTCACGTTGGCAACGTGACGCTCTAGCCACTGAGCTACACCCGCGATCGATTGTGGGGCAGATTATACGTGTGCCCTCGCCAGTTGCAAGATCCAGAGCCCGTGAAATTAACAACCTGGCGAAAATCGCCCGACTTCTCTAATTTCAACGCCCCATTCTCTCCGCCGGCGGTTTTCGATTTCGCTTGTATCGGAACGCCCCAAGCCAAACTTCATGGTGTTTGGCGACGACGGGGATTTTCGGCGAACCTTTGTGTGTCTAATCGGGTAATGGTCAGCTGATACTTGGCTTCCGATAGTTTTCGGCAAATTCAAAAGGGGATTTGTCGTTGGCAATCCAGGCGGGTTGGCGCGGTTTGACCGATTTGCGAAACACTCTGGACAGCAGGCAGACCACCAGTAAGGGTTTTCGGGCTCCCTTAGGGCTCTCTGTTGGAAATTTACTGTTTTTTAATCAAGTAATGCGTTCGAAAATCATCCGCAACTGCTAAAATATCGCCGCACTTAAGTGGCGGTGCGGTGCTCCCTTTTCATTCTCAGGAACAAAGATGTTGAAAGCGAAATTAGTTGTTGTCGGTGGAGACGCAAAGGCAAAAGAGGTCTTTCTCAAGCTCCCCACGATCATTGGACGGGGCAAGGACGTTACGCTAACGCTTCCACACGCCTTGGTCAGCCGCAGGCACACGGAAGTCTTTGAAAGAGATGGCTGGTTATTCGTGCGTGATCTTAAATCGCTCAATGGTACCTACGTCAACAACCGCCGTATCAAGGATGCCCAAAAGCTTCCTCCTAATCATCTTCTGACGCTGGGAAACGTCACCTTTCGAGCCGTCTACGATGCTCCGCAACCTGTTACTGGCTCAGCAGAAACGGTCGGCAG
Source organism: uncultured Pirellulaceae bacterium (assembly GCA_937967505.1). Taxonomy (GTDB): domain Bacteria; phylum Planctomycetota; class Planctomycetia; order Pirellulales; family Pirellulaceae; genus Mariniblastus. The sequence goes on from CALCJM010000182.1 coordinate 15,617, forward strand.
ACGCAACGAGGACGAAACAATCAACTTCGAAGAGATTGACAACGCGCCAATCGACGAGCGCGACACCCTGCCAGAATCGGAACCGGCCGTCGCGGAACCGTCGGCGTCGCCGGCCGGGCAACCGCTGGCCAATTCCAATGGCGCGATCGATGACCGCGCTGATGCGCCGCAGCTCCGTGCCGACGCCCCATCGGAACCTGCTCCTGTCGGGTTGAAACATAAATCAGTCGATGCCAATCCGTCGGCGGTGGAGGCACATGCCGACGATTTGGCAACCCCTCCGGCAGCAGAATCCGGCAGCAGTATTTTTTCCGGGGGCGAAGATTTCCTGACGCCGGAGAAATCGATCTCCATCAGCGCCCTTGAGGCACTACCGTCCCAAGCCACCCCGTCGTCAATTAGCTTCGTTGGCAAACAGTTGAAAGAAATTGCCGGGGTGGAAAAACCGATTGTCGATTCGGTCGATTTGGACGTTCAGGGAGATTCTCCCGTCCCCGTGCAAAGCGATGCGGATCTTGGGTCGTTCCTGAAAAAACTGCCACGTTAGAATTCCTTGCGTTAGAACTTGATGAAACGATCCAATGAAATCGATCGCGCACTGGTTGAACGAATCAGTTCGGGCGACACCGACGCGTGGAGCGACTTGATCGCGCGTTACGAAGGGCGCTTGCTGGCGTTCGTGGAAAGCCGACTGACGAACCGGTCAGCCAGCCAGGACATTGTCCAGGAGGCATTCGTCGGTTTTCTGAACAGTCTTCCCAACTACGATAACCGACGCGCGTTAGAGAGCTACCTGTTTTCCATTTGTGCGTACAAAATGACCGACCACCTCCGACGCGAGGGGCGTCGGCCCGCCATTCCTCTTTCCAGTGGCGAGGGTTCCAGTGGTGGTCATTGGCAACTTCAGGGGGAAGACCGCCCCGCCAGCAGTATCGCGCGTTCGGTCGAACGAAAACGAATCGAGGAAGATGCCCTCGCCGAAGCACTCGGCGAACAGGTCGAAAAGTGGCAGGCCAAAACCGACTGGACAAAACTTAAATGCATCGAATTGCTGATCGTACGGGGTAAGTCCAACAAGGGGACCGCAGAATTGCTTGGCATCACCGAACAACAGGTGGCCAACTACAAGTTTGACTTCCTTGCTCGCCTCCGCACGCTGGTAAAACGGCAGGGGCTGGCACAGGAAGTATTCCCCGAACTCTACGAAGAATGACCTTCAGCTGTGCCCTGCGTTCCCGTCAACCGTTTTACCTGGTCAGGCGAAAACACGCATTCCGGGCGATGTAAAGCGGCGATCGAATTACTGGCAGCGTCAGTTGAAGAAATCGAAGCTCGCCCGCGCGCGTTGCTGTGGAATCACAGCCGCGCCGGCGACATTCAGCACGTCAGCATCGGTGCACGTATGGCCAACGAAGGTATTGTGTCCTCGTTGCTTACGACAATGCGCATGGCCGCGTGTCGGCCACGATGGGGCACAGTCTCTACACCAGAACCCGCTGGCTCAGTTTTCACTGCAATCTGGTCCAAACAGCACTCTACCCAATCAGTTCATCGATCAAATCATCAACAAACGAACCAGCGAAGTCGTAGGTTTGGATAGGCACTTCAAACGCCTTACTGTGGGACTCAGTGTTGAACTCATCGGCGAACACGGAATCGATCGACACGCCATTGCCCTGACCAGATCCACTCAATGTAAATCGCGCTGGCTCCCCGGACACATGGTTTGGATTAACCGACCGATACTCCTTGCGCCCCGGCGAGTCCTGCTGCGGTGAATCGACCGTACTCCAGGTCGGTAGAACCGCGGGGCGCTCCAAGATGGATTGCCCGGATTCGGTGTGGTCCGGCTGGAGCGTAACCCATTGTGAGATTGATGCTGCGGCAAGCAGAGGCTGAACAGTTGGCACAACCGTCACCTCAACATCGGTTCCACTGCTGGTCAGATTCATCGGTTTAAGCGGGGGTGTAGCCGAAACGTGCCGTGCGACCGCCTGTGCCACCAGGACAGGTGGAGAACTGGCGGCCGTCAGACTGCCGGTTGTCGATGGTATCACATTTCGACCGACATTCGCGCGGGCAATCGCAACGTCACCAGAATTGATACGCGTAAACACATTCGGAATAGACAGCGAGACATTGCCGTCGGCGTTGAAATCGCCAGTCTGCCAGTTGATTCGTCCGGTGGTCCCCACATTGGCACGTGTCCGCGCGACATCGCCGGTGTTGGCGCGTGTAAAGACGTTCGGAATACTCAACGTTACCTGTCCATCCAGATCAAAGTCACCGGGGATGGCGACATAGATCTGTGATGAGAAATCAGTTCCGGCGGCCTGGTCGCCGTTTCCGTCCAGTGCCTGTCCGGTACTGCCAACGACCTGATCTGAAATCACAACCGAATAAAATGCTGCATCCAGTTTTGGCGCGTTGGCGAAATCCCATGTTGCGGTAAACATCAACGGATCCCAGTTGAATGCCACCCCACCAAGGTCCACATGACGTCCGCGCGTCTCGTTGACAAGCGTCAGATTATCTCTGGAAACAGTGACAGCGCCGTCAAATACGACCTCAACGGTTCGCAAAAGATCCGGTCGAACAAGTTGTTCTCCATTGTCGCGCACCACCGCAGCGACCTCGGGAGCAAAACTGGCCAATGAGGTAGAACCGGGTGTCGGCGCCGCCCCGGTCCAGCTGGTCGCGGCATTGCCGTCCAGGTTAGACGCAATTCGATTCACCGAAACACCCGTACCATCAGCCGCGGGCCACGGCCCTAGATCGTCGTAAATCAATTCATCCGCCAGCGTCCACGTCGTCAGCAGTGGATCCGGATCAACATCAGCCCGTTGCAGTGCGATTTTACCAAAGCTATTGGATAACGCGTCAGTGAAACCACCAATCAATGTCACTCCACTGTCAATGCCGTAGTGATTCCGGAATGCAGCGAGCCGATTGGTATTGGTGGTACTACTGGGGTCAAATGAGACCAGCACAACCGTGTCGCTGGCTCCCAGCGATAGATTCGGAAAATTCAAATCCACCTCGCCACGCAACCGCCACTGGCTCAAATCGATCGTTGCCGACGAATGGTTCTGTAACTCGACAAACTCAAGATCGAACTTGGTCAGCCCGGGCTCGATCGCAAGATCTGCCTGTGTCGGTACCGATGGGTGGTAATTGACTTCTGTGATTCCCAACGGGCTGACGCGATGCGCGCTGTTGGTTTCACCGGGAGTACGAGCCGCCTGCGCGACCAATCGCCCTTGTCCATCAGGCGTCCGGCCAATTGACTGGCTGTTAAACGTGCCACCAAACTCAACCGCATCGACAAACGTGACGTTACCGCCGGAGCTGCCGGTCAACCAAACCTGATCGCCATCGCTGGAAAGAGCGAAATCGTTGGCTTCGGGAGCCAGTGGAGTGGGATTGAAGTCGATCTCGTCGAACACCACATAGCCACCGGGAGCGATTGTAGTTCCCGCCGGAATTTGAAATTTACGCAAATTCGATTTCGCGTCGCTCAAATACCAGCCACCAATATCTATCGCCCCGGCGCTGTTGTTTTTCAATTCGATGTAATCGACATTGGGGGCATCCGAATGGGCGAACACTTCGTTGATGACAACCGACGGAGCGGCACTGGCGGCCGCTCCGGGAGTGCCACCAGAAACAAAACTGCTCTGCCATGAGTAATATTTTTCCACGGTCATCAATGTCGTGCCAGCCGGATCGATTAACTCAAGGCTTGCACCGGCACCATCAGCCGCCACGGATCGTTGTCGGTGTAATCGAGGTTCGCAATCTCCGATCCGTCGGCTGCGACCAGCGTAATCCCTTCTCCTCCATTGGACAGGCTGCCGTCATATTCGCCCAAAATCAGCGACTGGTTAAAGTCCGGATTGGCCAAATTAAACGCTGCTAGGTCTTTCACAATTAAACCATACTGCTGAGGCTCAAGCGTCCGTCCGGCAGCGATGGTAAACGGTGAACTGGGGCCGTTGATCAACGTCACGCCGCTCAGGTCGATGGTCGAACCGGTTCCCGGCAACGTTATATTCTGGATTTCAATAAATTCAGCGTCCGCATTCAGCGGGTTGTAATTGATCTCGGTGATCCGCAGATTGGCTGCGGATGCCGATTCCTCGGCGATCACGAACACGGCCGCGCTGAGTGCTGACCAGGTCCCATCGGTTGCCAGCGTTCGGGCCTTGGCGGTCGTGGTGCTATTGAGAATCTCGACCGCGGCATTCTGTTCGCCAAGAATGATTTCTGCATCAAAGGTGATGTCGCTGCTGGACGCGTTGGCCTGATGTATTTCGGCCGCAATCGTGTTGGTGCCTGAGTTAAGCAAGGCCGGAGAGAAGGCAACTTCCATCCATTGCGACTCCGCATTACCACCAACGGCAAATACTGCTGTTGTGCTGTACTCGATTGCGCCTGCAGGCAAATTGTCACGAGTAATCTCGGTACCGTTGATATAGATGGCGATGCCGTCATCGCGTTTGAAGCGCACGGTGGCAATTTCTGGTGAACCGCTGACGTTGAACTGTTTACGAAAGTAGGTCGTGATGTTTTTATCGTCGGGATCGGGGTTTGCCCCTGTGCCAAATCGGACGGTTGTGTTCTCGTCGCCGTCACCATAGCCAAGTTCAGATGCTCCGGAACGCCATGCACTGTCATCAAATTCGAGATTTTGCCAGCCCTGACCACCTAAATCCTGCCCCGTATCGCTGTAACGCCATTGCTGTCCGGAACTGACTACCGTCGTGTTGTTGACAGATCCGTTATGGGCCGTTGCGCTGGAGTTAATTCCACCGCCGACATCGCGCGGGTCACTGCCATCGGTGGTGTAGTAGATCGTGCCGCCACTACCAGCGAGTCGCAGCGCGCTGCCTTCGGCGATCTGTCCGCCGTGCTGGTTAATACCATTGATTAAATAGCTTGGTGCATCCACGTTCGGAAACAGCGGGGCCGCAACGGTGTTGTTGTATCGGGTTTCAGCCGGGTTGGCTTTGAGCGCCAGGATCGTATTGCGAAGCTGATTTAGAAAGATCGGATTGCGTTGCTCAATCCGGGATCGGTAATCCGCCAACGAAGCCAGCCAGTCTGAACGGAGCAGCGGACTGCTCCTCTTTGAATCACCCCAACGGGCGGATTCGGCAATGATGGCCGAATCAATTTCAGCGGCCAGTTGATCCAGTTTGGCCAGTTGTACCTGGGTCGATAGTGGCCCGTCATTGAAAAATGCGGCCTGTACCGAATCAGCGAATCGGATGCGGTATTCCTCGTTGGCCATTAGCTGCTGGTGCAACCACTGAGGGTTGAAATATTCCACCTGATTGTCATACGTATCCCCGTTGAACGGGCCGTTTCGATTCTGATCGGCATCCAAATAGGTGTGTTCGGCGTCGTGAATGAAGAAACGAAAACCTTCGTCTCCATTACGATTGCGGATCGCGAAATAGTTGTTCAACAGGTTGTTGCTGAAGAACCTGCTGATCGGTGCGTCAATGTTGCCGCTTACCAGAATCAACGTCATGTAGTTGATCACGTTGTCCACATCCAGCAACGTTTCGAACGAGGCATTGGGAGTTCCATCAGGGTTCAACCCCTGCGCCCGCAAGTAAGCCGCATCGTTGACAAAATTGGGGGTCACGCCGTCGGCGGCGCGAGCCCGGGCCTGCTGGAACAGGGCGTTGTACGCATCCAGGTTACCATCGGTGGCAATGTTTGTTTTTGGAGTTGCTCCCGGACCGCCATCTGGCTTGATCACGTCGTAATCGTCAGATGTTCCGCCAAAGTAGGAGGCACCAAAATTGGCGTCGGCGCGTTCCTGTGTCTCAAACAGGCCCCAATACTGCCCGTTAACATATAAGTGCAGCCAGCTACTGCGTGTGTAGGGATCTCCCAGATCGCCCTGGTTGGTGCGGTTTAACCGATCAATGACGAAGTTGTTCCGGGCGTTTCCGTTAAAGCTCCACGAGTAATTCTGAGCGGTACGCAAATCAATTTTTTCGAATACGTCGGTGCCGGAATCACCGTGGACCGGATATTCCAGGTTACCGTCGCCGTACTCGCTGCGAAAGAACAGGCGGAAGGCGTGCTTGGGGTTGCTACCCAAACGACTGAAACCACCGCGGATCCGTAACCCCGCGTCTACCTGAAATCCGGGGGTACCGTCCGGATTGAGCAACTCAACCGATGCCGGACGCTCCCACTCACGACCATCGCCAAGTGCGTTGGTGTAGATTCCTGTCGTACCGAACAGATTGTCCAAATCCGTAGTGATCGACCATGAGGGAATTGCCAGCAGCGCGTCTTTAATGTTTTGGTCCCCGCCGTTACTGTCGGTTCGGTTCCGCACATCCGGATCGATACCATAGTCGGTCGTTTGTGCCTGATTACCGATGGATTGACCTTGAGCCCAGTTCGATGGCCAGCCTGCAGGAGTACTCCCGTCGTTTGATTGTTCGACGACGTCATCGACAAATATGTAGGTCCATGTATCGGGCTGCGTCAGCACATAGCCGGGACGATTCGCAATCGCGCGTAGGTTGGTGGTACCGGTAATGGAAAGCGGCCCGGTATAGATCGCGCCATTGGTCGCCGACGGCGTGCTGCCATCGGTGGTGTAACGAATGGTGGCACCCGGCGTGTCTGAGACCAGAGTGACCTGGAATGGAGCATCATAAAACCCCGCTGCGGTGCTGCTGGAAACCTCAGCGGCAAAACCGGTGACTTGGATGCCATTGGGCTCTCCGGGGGTCGGTGCCAGAAAGTAACCCGTTTGAAACGGAACCGTAATCGAACCGCCGCCGAATGCTAGGCCATAAGATGCATCGGTTTGCTGATCCGGATAATCCGTGCCGCCAGGGCCAAACTCTGAAACCACATTCGCCGAAGGATCATAAAGCCCAAGGTACTCGCCGCCAGCGGATAACTTGAATCCGGTATACAGGTCGCTGCCTGTCCCGGGGGCGGCGTCATTGTCCGCGTAGACCACCAGATAACGACCCGCCGCAACATCCACCGCCGGAAACGTAAACAGATTGGAGACTGTGGCGTCGTCGGTCAACGTGTAACCGGCCAGGCTACCCGTGCTCGTTCCAGCGTTGTAAATTTCGATCCAGTCCGACGTGTTGCCATTGTCATTGACCAGACCTGTGCGGTTGGATGCCAGAAATTCAGTGATCTGAAAATCTGCTGCCAACAGTTGTCGCGGTTCAAGCTGCTCAAAATGAAGGGGTTGGGGGCTGTGCTGGCCGCGCAGCGACTTTCGCTTGGAGGAAGTTTTCATCAGGCGGGTCGTCCAATGGCTATCAGGAGAATCGTCAGCAATTCCGATTGATCGCAAATTTCCCGCTATCTTAACCCCTCTCTGGTGAAATAGGAATCGAGAAATGCCACTAGTGGTCGTCAGGGGGCTGCAGACTCCCGCTAGGGAAGCTTTGAAAGCCGCTGGGGCACTGGCCTATTGATGGAAGGCCAGCGATTCATGGGGGATATGGTTTGCCTGCCTAGTTCGCGGGCAAACGGGTTCTGTCCGCCTTGGCTGCGCCGTGGGGCCTCCAAATGGCGGTCACGGCATGATTATCGATTGCCGACGCTCAATGACACTTGTCGACTGGCAGGCTCTTTTGCCCAAACCTGGACAATGTCATGGACTGCAAACACAGCAACTGAAAACAGCAGATTGCTGGCCAGGGTGTATTTAAAAAATGGAATCGCGCTCACATAACAGGCCTTCAAACCACTGGTGGTCTGCGGGTACCACATTACCCATACCGCTAGATTGGTGACCACGAAAAAGACGCCTGCCATCACCAACGCTGCTCCGGTCACGCGTCCGTACCGATGGGCGAACCCACTATTTGCCCCTGTCCGGGCGTTGCCAATTCGGCGCCCCAACCAGCATCCCCACCCAAGACTGAAGTAAACCGACAGCGCAATCGGTAACGGGTAACTACCCAGAAAGAAATCGCTGACCATCAAAATTGCGACCAGTCCCACGACCGCCAATGTTGACCGCTGGAAGTAAAACCCGCCAAACAACGCTAAAGCGGCGACCGGTTTAAAGTTCGGGATGTCGCCCAACAAAAATCGACTGGCGAAACCAACCACAAAAATTAATGCCAACACCGATAGCTCGACGGCTAGTGAGCGGTTAATCGGTGAGCGGTTAGTGACGTTCGAATCGTTCGGGTTTGTCTCGGAGACGTTCATCGGTGCGGGCTCGGTTGTTGGTGGAGTGCCAAGTGTGATTGAAATTGCTGCTTGGCCATAGTTTATGCAGCACCACAGGTCTCGAAAGGCCAATTTTGGTGACTTTCTGGCAAATTCGATCGCTTAATTTTGTGGGTTGGCAGTGGATTCGGCAACCGGCAACCAGAAATCAACTGGTCTGCTGAGGAAGTTCTATTCTGGGAAATTGGCAGGTTTTACCTGATAGCTCCAGCGCACTTGGTCTCCGGGGTCCACTTCCGCCATCCCTGCCCCCAGCTGGGCCAGTTGGTCGTTAAGGAAGAAGAACCAGTAGTTTCCGGTCCCGGCATCCCCCGCTACCCCGTTGATCGAATGGATAAAGGCCGTTTCGCCGGTCCCTGAGGCCTCCATTTTGAGATCCCCGTTTTGCAAGGCGCGTTGCATCGTTGTGAAAACGGTTGAATCGACCGAGCAGGGAACCACGACTTCAATCTTTTGAGGGGCATTGGGCTGATCGCCAAAATCAACGATCAGATCCACCGTGCCAATGTCGCGCACAGGTGCCAGCGGTGCGGTGCCCCGGTCGCACCCTGTCCCTGTCAACACCCCTCCTAGAAGCAACAAACAGGCAACCACATTCTTCATCATCGGGAACTCGATCTGCGGCCTTAAACGCCGCTCAAACCACATCAACAAAAACAACGGCAAAACAGAACAGGCCGGTGTATGGCTACGCCGACTGTCGGGTTAGCATAGCGTAAATGACTGATCAACCCAAACCACATTCGACTGTCACTCCGTCCGTGTCCACGTCCGGGACTTTCCCGCTGGTGATTGCGGCAGACCTGTCGGATTCCATGTCCCGAGCAGGGCTCGCCAACGACGCGCGACTAATCCACCGAAACCAGACCCACCCGGGGCTGGTAGATCTAAGTCTCCTGCCCCGCCCCGTTCAACGCTTGGGCATTGTCGGTTGTGGATTGATGGGACGGTCGATCGCTGCCCTAGCCGTGGGGCAAGGCATCCCGGTAACGATGATTGACGCGGCCGAACCTGCTCTGGACCTTGCTCGCGAAACTTTCTCCGGTGACAGTTGCGTGACAGTCACCAGCCAATACGCGCCCTTGGCGGAGGCGGATTTGATCATCGAAGCGGTTGTCGAAACGCTGCCGGTCAAAAAAATGGTTCACCAACGCATCGAATCTAGCGCGGCCACTCACGCCACGATTGCCTCCAACACTTCGTCCATTCCACTGTCCTCAATGGAGCACCACTTTAAATCACACGAGCGATTTTGCGGAATTCACTTCTGCCACCCGGAGGTGATGTCTTTGGTTGAAGTGATCGCTGGTCCATCCACGTCGCCGCAAACCACCGCCAACGCGGTTGGCTTTGTTCGGCAACTGGAGAAAATGCCGATTGCCATCAAAGACTGCGCAGGTTTTGTTGTCAACCGCCTTCTGTCGGCGATGCTCAATCAGTCACTAAGGTTGCTGGGCAGCGGCATCCCCGTCGCCGAAATCGATGCGGCCATGCGGGCGTTTGGTTTTAAGGCGGGGCCTTTTGAGATCATTGACATCATCGGTGCCGACACCTGTATGTATGCCGGTCGTACCATGTGGGAACACAAACTGGAATGCGTCAGCCTTTCGCCCATCCTGCCGCGGTTGGTGAAACTGGGGCGACTTGGACGCAAGACGGGCGCCGGGTTTTATTGCTACCCCGATCCGCGCGGCGATGCAGTCGATGATCCGGAGCTTCAAACACTGATTGCTCCCTACGTCAAATTTGAGAAGGTCCCTCAGCCGCCAACCCCAAGGGGCATTCGCGCACTGGCGCTAAAGATTTTGGCACCGGTGGTCTTGGAGGCGACGCGCATTCTTGAGCAGAGTATTGTCGATGACTTCCGTGATATCGATCTGGCTTTTACCCACGGGCTGTCATTTCCGCAGCAGCGCGGCGGGTTGTTGTACTGGGCCGATCAGATCGGTATCAAAGACCTGCTGGACATCCTAGAAAGCCTCGCCATCGACGATCCGGCACACACACCGACAGCCTTGTTGAACTCAATGGCCAGTCACGGTACGCGCTTTTATAATTGAATCAACAGGCCGCGCGGGGTTCTTTAATGGTTTCCCAATCAGCTCGGTAAGGGAAGGCAACTGCACCCTTTTGATTTCATCGCGCTAATACAATTGCTTTCCCCAAGATTCTGCCGGCCAGTTTCAGTGGCACGCGTGTGCCGGGAATGAAGTCACCGATCTCACCGGCCACCTGTGATGCCAGTCGAGGCAGCATCACGGCTTGGGCTTGGTGACAATCCTGAGGCGAACCGTACATCGCAAAATAGTTCACGACTTCCTTGTGGGTATAGGCGATTCCAGGCAGCTCTCCTCCGGGAGCGCGTTTGGCCAACAGATAAAGGTTGGGGACGCGCCGGTTACGGAGGTCTTTTGCGTGGGCCGCCTGTTCGACGCCTGCCGCAGCGACTCCGGAATTCAGATTCAACGTATGAGTGTACGGGTTGTAGGAATCCCTCTTCAGCAGTGGCCCCGGCAGCAGCGCGTACTTCGTCACACTGGCGACGCCAAGGGTATACCGTAGCGGGGCGGCGACAGTGTTGGCATTCTTCAGGCGTTTTAGTTCGCTGACAGGGGCGTACTGATTGACGCGCACCTTAGCGTCATGCAATCCATTTTTTGCCAGATAGTCCACCGAGGTAGCGACAGCGCGCTGCTGGACAACGGGATCAGTCGATCTTGGTAAGCCCGGAATGTGGGGCAAACGGTCACCGAGTGTATTTTTTATCCGGGCTGCTTGCGCGATCAAGCCTTCCTCCGAGCCATATTCGACATCGACCATGCGATCGAGATCATTGAAATTGTAGACCTGCTCAGAGACCGGCCGAGGCTTTAAAACGCTACAGCCTACAGTCACTGGCGGTAACAATAGTAGCAGTAGGAGAAGGCTTCGCAGGTTCATGGCAGAATTCGGATGGATAGCAGGAATGGCAAAGGGGCGCGGCTGGGGATTGACGGGGGGAGTGGGCAATTGTTGGTGTGCCAGAGTGTTGGAGCCGGTCGTCCAACAGGGGAAAGGGCGGCACGTCCAACAGCTCGCGCGGGCGATCGTATTAACCTGTATCGTCAGCAGCGGTTAACTGGCTTGAAGCCCAGCCTTGGAAAAAGAGCCTCCGAAAAAGAGCCTCCAATAGGCAATCATTCCGTCTTGGCGAGTGTGATGTGCGGAAGATTGCTGCCTTGGGGGGTGTTAGTCACCCTTATCGGAAGAATCTATTGGCAAGCCTGTTCATAAAAAAAGTGGGGGCGTGATGCATTTTGCCTGGTTGCTAGGGACTGGTTAACCAGAGGATTATGGGTTGAGCAGGAGGATGGAGGCCCTGTTTGGAAAGGGTATGGTCGATATTTGAGTGGGTAGGGATTGGGATTGGGGAAATTTTTTGGTGAAGTAAAGTATTCGAGGGAAAAGACCGATACCACCGAAACTTGTCAGTTGCTAAAATTTGGCTAATAAAAGGACGATTAGCTCAGTTGGCTAGAGCGCCACGTTGACATCGTGGAGGTCGTTGGTTCAAGTCCAATATCGTCCACTAGAACGCATTGCCCCTCCAAGCAAATTTGGGGCAATGCGTTTTTTCTTTGGTTAAATGCGAATTCGTGCGAGTCGGTGCCGGACGATTCGGCGTCGGATTTGGCGTCAACTTCATTTATAGCGGCGCTTTTCGCGGCGCTTTTTTGAGCAGTTCTAGGCTCTTCCGTTGCCGGTTTTTCCATAGGCAATTGCGTGCCTGAGTCGGTGAAGTCAGTCTTCTTTACTAGTGCATAGTTCTTCATTGCTGTTCCGGCGGAGTTTCCTGCCCACTGGCAGGCCCGTCGTAAGCCGAATTCGTCCATTAGATCAGTTTCGGCGGTGGCACGAAGTGAGTTAAAGAAGTTCTTCCAAGGCTCGATATTGGCGCGCTTCACAATCTTCTTGGCCATCGTACCTGGATTCGAATCGTGACGCAGTTTGCTGAAGACGTAGTCTTTCGCCGCTTCATCCGAGTTCATCAGCTCTTCCAAGCATGCTCTGACGTCAGGAAAGATCGGCACCATGCGAGCCGACTTCCCAATTCGGCGTGTTTTGGGAGAGTGGATCAACATTTGATTGTTGGCCCAATCAACATCATCCCACGTAAACTCGCGAATCTCGGACGGCACGCGAACAGAAACCTTACGGCATAGTGTGAACAGCAACTTCCATTCAAACGAAGGACAATGTTTCTTTACTTTCTCAATCGTTCTTTGCTCGACGTACTCCTTTTCAGCTGCAGTCTGCGATACTGAAAGCCCGCGAGCCCTAAACGGATTCAAAGCAATCAATTCGTCTTCGATTCCCAGCTCGAAGATCGCACGAGCCAGCCGCAAACGATGCTTCGCAGTGTTTTCGGCGTAGTCCTGTTCCTCCAGAAGCCACCGCCAGAACTCACGTCCATCGCGTTTGGTCAGAGTGGCGATGTCAACGTCTCCAAAGCACTCCAACAGATTCTTGCGGGCCTTGTTGTAAATGACGACCGTTTCGCTATCTAGGCCAGCACAGCGCGTCCTGACGTACTCATCAGCGAGCATCGAAATCGTTGTAAGCCGTTGAGTCACGTGAAACCGCTGCGGCATTTCTTCCACTACTTTGAAGCGAACGAGACTTTTACAAACAGATTCCGAAGCAACGTTCTCCAGCCACTGTTTGGTAGTTGCCGAGGGTTCGACGCTCGCTACGGTGCTATCGATCAAGTCATCGATCGCATTTAGTGCAACCGTTGCTTGCTTCTTCCCAGTACCAAGTCGAATAGTCACTCGTTTTCCGCATGACAAGTAAGGTTGGATTCGGTAGTAGATCTTATTGGCGGACCTACCTTTCCCGTTGTAGCTTTGAAGGCTTGCGGGCATTGTGGTCTCCTTTATTTGGCGTGCTTGGTGGTGGTGCGTTGCGACTCAATCCATAAATTTAAGTCGGTGACTGAATATCGAACAGCTCGCCCAATACGGATGCATGGGATCAAACTTTCGTTTGTCAGACTCCATAGTTTTCGTTCGCTAATGCTCAGGTATGCTGCCGTCTGTCTAGGTGTCAGCAGCCTCGGTTGAATATCTACTGTCTGTTTCATAATTGTACGCCTTTGGCCTGCTTCTGGATCAAGAATATCGTGGTTTTCATTCCCTCATCTACTGAGACATCACACTGCCAAATGGCTGTTGGTCTGCACGCAAACGAAAACCATCCACTTCTTGAGCGATGAAGTCTTCTGCCAAAACCTCTTTCAACCTCAAGGCCATTCCAATTCTGGAGTAGCCCGCTTCCTTGAGGCGCTTTCCGACAGCGGTAGCAAGCTCATCCGATTGAAAGCAATCTTGGGAGGCGAAGCACGCTTTCACCGACTCTCGGACAACATCTCGGTTTGCAGAGGGTTTGCTTGTCTTTGCTTTTGGTGCTTTGGCCCCAAGTGCTTCTAGGCCTGCCTCAACCCTCAGCAGCTCAACACCGATATTCTTTAATTGCTTCTCACAATCTGCTTTCTGTTGAAGCAGCCTGTTTGCTTCGTTCTTTAGGCTTTCAACAATCTGATCAAGGTTGGCGGCTTCCATAACGTTTGCTCCCGTATGAAACTTGTTGTCGTGAACTCGCCCAAATTGTTTGAGCGAAGTCCAAGACGACAATCCAGTTTTTTATCCTGTACTGGACTGCGGGGTACCTGCTGATCTGGTCTGTTGCATTCGTCCATTTCTGCAAGAAAAAAGGCTCCTGACTACCGGCAGCGGACGGAGCAAGCCGGTAGGTCTGGGCTCCCCTTTTTTACTGCGGTACACCGGTCGGTTTCGCCGTTCAAGTCGAACAACAAGGCCAGCCGACTGAAGGAGCCGCTTTGAGATAAAAGCGCAGGTCAGTAACCAGCGTTGCCCGTCCGCGACATCTCGGGTTGGCGAACAAAGGAGTTCTTTCTTGTGCTCTCAAAGATGAGATTGCTCGTTTAGGTACGGCAGTTAATTCAGCGCTACACCTGTCCAGCACAGGAAGGAGGACACCTAGGAAATAGGAATCGCCTTCGTTCTCGCGTCTCAAGGTTCGCTTCGCTTTCCACCTTGACCCGCTTCACTACGGCTCAGCAGTTACTCCCGCTCGCACGGGCTTGGTTCCCGGTCGGGGAAAGGCGTAGGTTTCTCGGGACACCGGCGCCCTTTCGCTCGCTCCAGTATTGAAAGTTCTTCGAACTTCTTTTTTTCTGGTCTGCAAGCAGCCCGCCCCCTTAAAAACAGATTCGATCACGAACGCTTTTGCGTTCGATCACTCAACAATTTATTTGGTTCGACCGGTATCAAAAACCGTGGCAGCGTACCCGCTGCTATTCACGGTTCTTTGCTACCTATCTCACTCGTTTTCCCATCGAAAATGATTTTCGATAGGAACAACGAATGGCTACGCGTTCCCACTGGGAGACGCTTCGCTAAAAGAAAG
>CALCJM010000183.1 GCA_937967505.1 uncultured Pirellulaceae bacterium
GTTGGTTGAATTACCAACGATGCCACCCGCATTTAGGTCAGCGCCAGAGTCGATGGCCACCGCACCGTTACCGGCCGTTGCTGTACCGAGGATCATGTTGCCGGTCGATGTCAGTGTGGCATCACCTGTGTCAGCAGTGACCGTGGCGGCATCCAGAATTCCCCCGGCAGTTAAAGTTGCGGAGCTTCCAGAGATGTTTTCAGCGTCGATGTCTTGGGCCGCCGTCAGTGCTGCCGATCCAACTGCATCCACCACATTGGCGACGATACTGTTGGCATCCAGCGAAGCGTCGCCGGTCGTTGCCACCTGAGTGACGCTCAGCGTTGCCGCAGAATCAAGATCGGCCGATGCCGCAGTGATGGTTCCCAGCGTGGCGTTTCCGGTGGCGTTGACGGATACTGCATCAACGGTGGTGATAGAATCGACTGTCGTCGCTCCAGCAGAAGCAATGCTGGCCGTCTGCCCAGCGATATTGCCAGCGTTCAAGTCTGCGCCAGAATCCATGACCACACCGCCGCTGTCAGCGGTGATAGTGCCTGCGATCATGTTGCCGATCGATGTCAGTGTCGCGTTGCCGGTCGTTGCAGTGACTGCGACGACATCCAGAATGCCGCCAGCAGTTAGCGTTGCTTCACTGGCGATGACTTCTTCGACATCCACATTCATGCCGGCATTGATCATGGTCTCGTTGGTCGTCATCACGCTGTTAATCGTCACATCGTTGACTGCAGACAGCATGGCGCTACGGGCCATGACGTTTCTGATAACAAGGTCGTCTGTCGCGTTGATTTTCAGGTCATCTGGTGTTTTGATGTCCTCGAATGTCAGGGTGCCGTCTCCACCTACGACGATTCCGCCACCGGTGGTTTGGGTGGAAACCACAGTGCCGTCCCCAAACTCCAGTTGCCCGGCAGTATCAACGGCAGTTGGTGTGGCACCGCCGCCGATGTCTCCATCGGCAAGCAGCGTGACCAGTCCATTGGCAGTGAAGTCTGCGACTAGGTCATCCTGCAGGTCGTTGATACTTCCGGTTGACGTGATATCAATGGTCGATGAAGAGCTGACCGAACCTACCAGCACGTCGTCGGCAGTCACATTAATGTTGCCCGCAGTTGTCGAGATGCTCTGCAGAGTCAAATCGCCTACGCCACCAAGAGTGACATCGCCGGCAGTAGATGTTGCAGTAACAACGCTCAGGTTGGCAAATTCGATTCGTCCGTCAACATCGGTCACGATTCCCGCCGGAGTGTTACCACCAATTTCATCATTGGCCGACAGCGTGATTATTCCCGATGCACCAATGTCGGCAACCTGGTCATCTTGCAGATCGTTAATGCTGCCGGTGGTCGAGGTGACGGTAACGGTTCCCTCCGTGGCGGTCGTGGCAGCCGCTGTAACCTGGCCAATCAGCACGTCATCAGCCGCGTTGATCGTGGTGCTGCCGTCGAGACTGTTGGTGTTTTCAACCGTCAGATTTCCGGCTCCCTCAATCAGGAGATTTCGATTGGCGGTGATGCTTGTGACAACTGATTCGTCCACAAGAGCGACACTGACATCGCGCGCGTCGGTGCCAACGAAGTTGACATCATTCTCCGGATTAAGCAGGATGATGTCGCCGTTGCCGCGGGCCGTAAAGTTGGCGGTGCCGATATTGATCGGCGCGTCCCCTTCCTGAGTGAAGCCGCCAAGAACTCCGGCTGGTTCGCTGCTGAGCGGGCTGGCCAGAGCGGTGGCGGCCTGTTCGGCATTGAGTGTTGGCGGTGGTGTGGCACGTATGAAAGGGTTCATCAGATTGTCCGGTGTGCCTTCAACATGGCCCAGTCCGAGATTGTGTCCGATTTCGTGAGCAGCAAGAAAGGCAGTGAGCGCCCGTCCGTTGGCGGTGGCGGGTGCTCCGTCGTCTACCTGAATGGTATTGCCGGGAGCGCCGACAAATCCAAGTCCGATAGCAGGCGGGTTCCCGGGAGTAATTCTTACTGCATACAGGTCAATGACGTTGGGATCGGGACTGCCGACGCCAGCCGCATCGCCATTTGTAACGATGGTGAACAGATCGCCGCGCGGACGTTCGCCGTCATCGCCTGTAGTGCCATCGCCAATGTTGGCAAAGCTGTTATTCCAGCTTTGTGTGGGCAGCCATTCAACATCGATGCCCGCCTGAAGATAGATGACATCAATCAGACGCTTGATTTCGGCTTCCTGAACTTCATTGCCGAAGAAATTGGCAGTATTGGTGCCGTCGTCGTTGGAAACCACCACTGGATTGATCGTCACGATCGCATTCGGGTTGGCCGTTGGGTCATCAGGTTCAATGCCGGTGGTGATGTTCGCCATTCCGGCAACGGTCAGGCCATTGATGGTCATCAGAGGACCGAACACCTGTGAGACGCCAACTGGACGGAGACGTGTCACCGCCTCGATGGTATTGTCGATGGTGGCGAACACGATAGGCGTGCGGTTGAGCAGATTTAATGCGTCGCCGGTTCCGGTAATGTTGCCGGCAAACCGGTTGATTTCGTTGCGAGGTTGGTCGAGAGTTACTGTCGTGGCCGAAACCGAAAGCGCGTCGGCAGCAATCGAGGGGACCGACGGAATGAGTTCCGGGTCAAAGTTGGGAGGCACAATAATTTCTGCTGCCTGAACAATGCTGTTATCGACGTTCAATACCAGCGTATCGGCGACAACACGAGTGTTGACGTTGATCGAGGCGGCTTCAATGCGAGCCGCGTTGCCAACCACCGACTGATTGAAAATAAATCTTGGTGCCAGAGGATTTTCAGAGTCGCTGTATTGTTCAAAGGCAAGCGTCAGTTCCTGACTGGTGGTCAACGCAAGATTACCTGCGGGCAAGTTGAACGCTAGGTTTTCCAAGGTATCGCTGAGGATCACAAAGTCTCCACCGCCATCGATGGCTGAATCACCACCGAGCAACAAAGTGTCCGTCGTCAAGATGCCTTTTTGATTCACTCCCGAGGAAGCCTGGAGAAGAAGCTTTGGTGTGGTGATGTCGCCGACGGTCAGTTGTCCCGCACCTGCGCGTCCGGCTGCCAGTCGCGCCTGGTCTGGAGTGTCGAGGTTGCTGACCAATAGGTCGTTGGTATCGACGAATTCAACCGTCTCGGCTTCGTTGATCACCAGTTCACGAATATCATTCGAATCGACTTGTCCCAGTTGGACGCTTCCTCCGTTTGCCGCAGACAGTGTCGCACGTCCATCGACCTCGGGAAGCGGATCGCCGATTGGATTGCGACGGCGACGGTCGGGAACAAAGTCATTTGCGTTCGGATCCAGCTGAACCAGCCTGTCTGGAGTAAAATCGGCCGGATCTTCCTCAAACAGGTCGTCGTCAGGAACAGGTTCGTCACCGCCGAGCACAATCAGCGGGGCACCAACGGCCTGCGTGAGATCCCGGCTGGTCTCCGGGGTGACCGCAGTATTGCCGGTAATTGTGATATTGAGCGTGCCGGTTTGCGTATTGGCGGTTTTGACGACAAAATCGTTTTCGAATTCCGTACTAAACGCAGACGCGGCGACAAAGTAACGCCCGGGAGCCAAGGTGCCGGCAGCAAAGTTGATTTCATCCAGCTCACGATCGACATCATCGCCCAACGCAACGACTTCGCCAAGATCATTGTAAAGTGCCAGTTCGATATCGATGAAGTTTCGAACACGTTCGGGATTCCCGCGTTCGAATTCATCGGTCCGGATGGTCAGATCTTCCGTGCCATCATAGACGAACTCAATATAGTAGACGGGTCGAATGGCACCGTTGTAATTGTCATCCCGAAAGACGCCCGTTTGGGTGCCGGAGCGATCGCGCGGAATTTCGAATCTTTCGATCTGGTATTGGGTGGGGTTGTTGAGGGTATTGCCAAGCTGTTCCGGGGTCGGCTCGACGGCATCGACTGGCTGGATTGGAGCAGGTCCCCCCAGCCCCGTTTGGATATCAACCTGGCCCGCCAAGCTGATTCCTGCCTGTGTTTCGTTAGGAATAGGTTCCGCAAAATTGACCACCACCGAGTCATCCGGTTGGTTGTTCAAAACGGCGATTTCCAGATTCCCCTGATCCCGAATGGTTAGGATGTCTTCGTTGTTGGTCCGATTATCAACCGCGAAACCTTTACCGACTGCCGCGATCCGCTGAAAGTCGTTGTCAGGATTGTCCAGAACGACACGTTTGGCAGAGATGTACAAATCATCGATTTGCAGCGCGGCGCCTGCGTTCTGTTCGATGTCGGTGGTAATATCCGCGACAAGTTTTTGGGAGCTGAACGGCGTGTCAAAAATCAGAGATTTTGCACTGACTCTGGCATACAGGTCACTGTAGGGGTTGGTAAATTCCTGATCGTCAAACTCATCATTGGTTGTCTGATCATCGCCGTCATCCACACCGGTGTACTTGAAGTTGCCGATCGTGAGGTCCTGCTGGCTGGTGATGTCAAATCCATCATACAGATTGACCGACAGCTGTTGCAGGCTGGGCACATTCAGCTGGAATTCACCGCGACTCTCGGCCTCCAGATCACCGCCCAGATACAGGTAAAGCGTATCAAGGTTGCCCAACGGGATTGCAATTCCATTGGACGATTGCAGCAGGATCTGGTCCGCAATAACAGTCCCCGAAACGGTGAGACCACCGGCGGTATTGTCACGACCGATGGGATTGTCACTGCCTGGTACACCGATGACAGGCTGGCCGCCGGTTGCCCGGAGACGAATGCTGGTTACAGGCTCTTTCCCAATGTTGTTAATGTCGTTGGCAACGGAAGTGAAAGTTGTTGTCAGATTGCCTGCTGTGATCGAATTTGCCTCGATGTCAATAAAATCCGTCCGATTGTTGCCAACATCGCCCAGCACAATATCCTGACCGGATGCGATCTGGACGTTGTCGGGCGAATTGACTTCCTCGATCACGGTCAGATCGCCATCCACGTTAATGATGATGCGGCCCGGACCACTGATTTCGTTGTAGTTCAAAGTGGGGTTGGTGTTGGGGTTGGTAACAATGACCGTTACGTTATCACCGGAGAAGATGTTTCCGCTGATCGAGGTCTCGCTAAATACCGTTGCATCCCCGGTGACATCCACGTTCAGCAAACTCAGGCGGTTTTCCGGATTATCGAAATTGAATGTTCCGTTTCCGATGACCGACAGAATGTCGAGATCAACCGCGCCGGTCTGAAGAACCTCGAAATTCGAATTCGAGTTGATGTTGACCGACTGATTTGCATCAAATGTGGAAGCGCGAAAGGTGAGCGAATTGTTTCCCAGCGTGGCAACGTTGACTGCCGTAAGAAAGTTGCTTGGCAGCGTCAGCGTGGCCGCATCGAAATTGATGTCATCGACATCGTCGGTGGGGTCCTCGCCCATCCATCTTCCTGAACTGAGGACCGCCGTGAATGCATCGCCGTCGTGCGAAAAGGTGACATCGCTGGTGAATTGGGTCAGGTCCAGCGTCTGGTTCATGTTGTCATAGGCAAAACTTGCGTCCAGCGGCAGGCGTTGCTCCAGCGTTTGGTAGTCAAAGTCACTGGAGGACTGATTACGTTGCAATTTTCGTTGCAGGCGGTTTTGTGAGGATTTGGATCGGCGTGGTTTCTTGGAAGAGGGACGATTCTTTTTCATCGCAGGATGATCCTTTGGGAATTGTTGCTGGAAGTCAGAAAGGTATGGAATTGATCTTGGGACGGCCGGCAACGAGGGAAAGCCACCGAAAGGTCCTGTTGCGGGCTGCCATGCTAAGGGTACCAGCAAGACTCAAGTGCTTTCTGTATCGAATTTAACGATTACTCTGCCTCAGCTGGACACTTAAATGTTAATCATCTGTGAACTGTTTGCATTTCAATAATGCCGCTTTATGTCGGGATTCCGGAATTATTTGAAACGGTGTCTTGGGGAAGGGGATTCTAAAGATTGGAAACCTTGCGGGCAACGCGAATGCACTGTCAGCCGATTATCCGGATTTCACAACAAACTTTAGTCATTTCCGATTACTATAGAAACGGATGCCGACCGGCGGTTGAGCTCCTGCTTGTCGCAACCGCGTCAACCAAGCCGGGCAACGGTCATTATTCATTTAACTACTTGGCTTTCTGTCGAGATCATCTCGAACCATCAATCCTCAAAGCAGTGCCACACACAGGGTTACCCCAGATGAAAAAGAATCCCCATCCTTCCAAAGTTTCCGCAAAACACTCCAGAACCGCAAGGAATTTGCGCCGTCTGCGACAGCAGCTCAAGCGTAGAAGTTCCGACGCCAGCGCCGAATTGAAATATCAGGTACTCGAGCCCAAACTGCCGCTGGATGCCAGCTTTTTCTATAATGGCGACGATGCAGTTTTGTCGTTTGATAATTTTACTGCCGGCGAGAGCGTCTTTGTCACGCTCAACAATGACAACAATCTTGTCGCCACGCTGGACAATGGGGTTTGGGCCGGAGGCTTTGCCGAAGAAGCCGAAGGAAATGTTGCGGGTAATTTGCTGACTGTAGAAGGAGATTTCGGCGACTTTTTCATAAGGGGACTTGCTGATGGTTCTACCGTCACTTTCGGAGGTAATGCGAATCTCGATGGTGTTGAAGTTGACATCAGCTCGGATACGGATTTCACCGTTTTACAGAACGGGAGTGGCCAAAATCAGAGCGGTTTCAATGTAGCCGAACTTAGAATTACCGGGGGAAATACGCGGATTAATGACCGACAAAGCGTTATTGAGAATCTGATTCTCAATGATGTTAACTCCTTTGAGTATTTCACTGACAATCCGATTAACTCGGAATTCATTGGTTCGGCTCAAGACGGTTACGTCATTCTGTCAACAAGAGCGGGCACAGGGGCGGGACTCACGCTGGATTCGGTAAATATACCGGGAAGCTTATACCTTGATATCGATGGAGACGTGTCACGCAACATTAACGACAATGGAGTTGTGGTAGACCACCTGTTGCTGGATGTAGAAGGAAATGTCAGTATCGAGAACCTGCGTGCCGCCGAGATTTCCGGCGACGTGGAAGGCAACTACACCATCACCGACAGTGACAATTTCGGAAATGCAACGGACACACGAATCGTCTCTACGCCACTTACCCGATTCGACGACAGCCAGATCAGCTTCTTCGGGCTGAGTGTCGATGGGAATCTGGATTGGACCATCCGCGGAAGTTCTCTGGCCCAGGACTTTGATGCTCCACTGCGAACATCCACGCTGTTCCGGGTGTTCGACAATCCGTTTGACGACTCTGATAGTGATGCCGGAACCGCACTGTTCCAGCTGGAGACCGGCTCCGGTGCGGAGACTCTGTTACTGGCGGATTCCATGTACAATGACTTCGGGTCGATCAATGTTGTTTACCTTGACGCCGAAGATCATGGCTACACCACGTCCAGCAATGTGCCGCGGCGACTTTTTTACAACGCGATTGAATTTTCGGACATCGACAGCCTCGTTGTCGGGAATATCAACACGAGTTTTGTGCCGGTTGATTTGGGACGCAACCAACAGAACCGGTTCAACTCGCGCGTGAAGCTTTCCACGGGGCGCGGATTGTTTGCCGAAACGGATTTCCCTGTTCTGAGGGGAAACACGATCGGTTCATTGACCATTACCGGACAGATTGAGTCAGAGGAACTGCTTTTGCAGGCTCCGGGCATGTTCTCAAACGGTGGCGCCGACATCGACGCCAGTCGCCTGTTTTTGGGGGGGGATACGGAGATTGAGGGTCGCGCAAACTTCCAGATTGACGCGGACAGCTTGGAGACGCTTTCAGTTAACCTGTTCGACGGTTTTTCTGTGATAACCGACCAAGAATTATCCATCACCTCTGGCGTGTATTCCGGAAGTAGTGGCGAGGTGTTTACGACTGCGTTTGCCGATGAGTATGGCAATGTCACCAGTACGCGACTGGATTTTGACGTGCCATTTTCCTCAAGGAAACTGGTGGCGGATGTGGCGACCGATATTGCGCAAGCAAACGGAGCAGTGTTGACGATCGACGAACTGGTCATTGAGGCCAAACGAACGGTGCTGGACAACATCGACAACGACTTCCAACGGATCGCCAAGGTCGGCGATGGTTTTGCCGACGAATTCGCTGCCGGGGATCAGGCTCGCAACAATGACGAAGACGTGTTGGTAATTCGCGATGTGGGTACACTGGAAATCGCATCCTTGAGTAATCAGCCGATCGATGCGGTGCTGACTTCGTTCAGCACAACTCCGGCAATTGAAACGATCAACGGTATCCAGATCGATGGTACCGTTGATATTGTGACCGGTTACGGTGGAGATGTTGTTAACCCACGAACAGGTGGTCCGTCTGCGGAACAGGTTGGGCCGACTGGACGCATTGAACGTTTCACTGTTCCGCGTGGTCGAACCGATGGTGTCTTTCGGGATGACAATTACAACGGTGCGACCCGCCCGGTCTACTTTATCGAATTTATTTACGATGGCGTAAGTCCCCTGACGATTCAGTCTGGCGAATTCGAACGGCGTGATCCTGAAAGAGTGCGCGGACCATTGGACGTTGAGTTGGGGCTGTACAATGAAAATGGTGATTTGCTGGCTGTCGATGACGATGATTCGCAAAATCAATTTGACGTTCTCAGTTTGGCAGACGTAGATCCCGCGTTTCTGTCCAACGGAGTCTTGCCTGCGGGACGATACTATGTCGCCGCGTCAGCGTTCTCCGCTGAATTTGAAGACGGGTTTGTCGTTGAAACGGCCAATAACCGCGTCGGTACGCTAAACGTGACCATTGCCAACGGAGCTAATGTTGTCGCACCGGAAGTTGATCGCGATCTGACTCAGCAGCCGACCGCACCGCTGATTGTCACCGGTGGCGAAGACGCAGGCGACCTCGAAGAAGGCGAACCGGATGGTAGCGTCGTTTTGGCGGCACTGGCAGACGGTGAAATCCTCCTGGCCGAAACAGATCTGAACGACATCCGTCAATTGACGGTCAACCAGGCCGTTGGAGTCGAATATGCCGACGCTGATGACGCGGTTGTCATTTCCAATGACCTCGATGGATTCGACTTTGCCCGTCTTTCAGTGGGACGCGCGGCCATGGGGGGAGTCCTGACACTGGGTGACTTTTCCGCTGACGAGGTATTGATTCAGGCGGATACGGGAGTTGTCACCAATGGGGATCTCGACATTCGCCGGTTGTTGATCGGTGGAACTGACGCACGGGACAGTGGTGGCAATATCGCATTGATCAGTCCAAATACTGAGGAACTGGCTTTCCAGTTCGTCAACGAGAATACTGATTTCGCTTTAGCGACCAATCAAGATCTTGTGATTGGCACCTTCGAATCGCGCGATGGGGTACTTATCGAAGGATCGATCGGAGATGAAATTCGCTTGCAAGCCAATTCGTTGACGATCAATTCAACGCTTGAGGCGCAAACAAAACTGGTGGTGGAAGTGAACGGAACTCTAACCGCAGCCACACCCGCTGGTATCCCGGGTATTGTGTCACCGCAGCTGTATTTCGTCGGTGCGGCGCTTGACCTGTCGCAGTCTGATAACCCAATTGACCAGATCGCGGTACAAACGACCGATGGAGATTTTCAGCTCCAGTCTTCGATCACGACAAACGTGGCCAGCTTGGACAATCAGATTGATGTTGGAGCCTTGCCCACCTCAGAAACGCTGAATTTCAATCCGACCAATACGCTCACGGGTGTCGATAGTAGCAATAATATTGAATTCAACGTGCTGCGGTTGACCCAGGACGAAGGCGCAGTGCTGCGAGGTGAAATTCTGACGATTGTTACCACCGGCGGCGAGGGTAATACGGACGGCGGCGAGAATACTGTCGATCAGCCTGGTTCAATCAACAACACGGTCCTGCCTACCGGTCCGGAGGTGGACCGGGGAACGACGATCGACAATGATGTTGCCACCAGTATCGCCGGTTCGTTTGAAGCCACTGTTGGTGATGGAAACGCTGTAACCAGTAGTGCGGTGAGCTATCTGGAAATTGACGATGATCTGGTAACGCGAGATTTGATCTTTGCCTACGCAACCTACGTCCGGGTAGGTGCCACAACGACCAATTTGGCTTCAACGACCATCACGCAAGCAGCGACACTGATCGCAGAGGACCTTGTTGAAAGCCGTGGTACCTTTGACGGTCCCAATGGGTTGGTCACTTGGATCGCACGTTCGAGGTTTGATGATGGAATCGCCACGTTCCATACAACGCTTGATCTGGAAGCAGCAGCTGGAACATCTTTGGGCGATATTCAGGTCATCAGCTACCTGGACGAGGACATTGAGGGCGTTGGCGATGACTTTCTGACAACGACTGGCATCCCCGGTCAGGCAGATTTCCGTGCGTTCACGCTTGACGGTGTCAATCGTATTGGATTCTCGCATGGAGGATTTTACGAAAATGATGGAACGAATCAGGTCAATGCAACGTACGCCGGTTGGGCAGCTGACCAATTCTCTCAGTTGCAGTCTGCGATTCAGGGTAGTACCCAGGACTTTACCATCAACGGCACAATCGACCTGGCTGACCTGTCCGTACTGGATGACCCGGAATTCTTGCCGGCGTTTGGTCCTGAAGATGTCACGACTGCGTTTGCGTGGAATACTGTTGCTTCAGCAACCAGTTCAAGGATTTCCAGTTTCCTTGAATTGTTGCCTACAGTTGAGTCAACCGATGTAAGTGAACCCACTGAACCGGTAACGGATGCAGGCGACATCATCCTCACCCAGAGTAACTCGGTCAGTCGATTGGTCATTCCATCGGCCAATACGGTATCATTCACCAACGATCGCCAGTTGGTTGTGCCTTCGGTCATCGCCACAAGCGACGTTAGTCTTGAATCGCAGGCCGGTGACGTGGTGGTTGACGTGATCACCTCACCTGCCAGCGTAACGTTGACGGCGGCGGACGATATTCGCGACAACTCTCCGTTGGACGGTAACCGAATTTCTGCCACCACGCTGAACCTGACCGCCGGCAACAACGTCGATGAGAGCCCGCAGTTCAATGGTATTCTTGTTCATACCAATGTTGATACCATCAATGCGGCGGTGAACAGCAATGTTTCCGGAGATCTGATTATTCGGGAGTTGACCGGTGTAACGCTTGACCAAGTTGTTGTCGGCAATGGCAAGAGTGACGTGGTTGCCAATGGTACGATCACCGCGACGGATTTCAGCTACACCACGCAGAACCCGGGGAACACCATCACGTTTATCGCAGCCGGTGATCAAAGTGATATCTTGATCGATCGTTTGTCCAGTGGCGGTGCGGCTGATATTCGATTGATCGCTGGCGACGACGTGGTTCACGCTCCTGAACCGTCAGGGGTAGTGCCTACTACGTCCTTTGTCGTGCCTGATATTGTCGATCCAGCCAACCGACTTGGAAATTTTGAGAGTGGTTCGGTCATTTCCATTGAAACGTCAGCATCGACGGGTGATCCTGAATTGACGCTGTTTAACAGCTCAGGCGTTCTGCTGGCACAAAACAACGATCGCAATGCCGTTGTTTCGCCTGACGCCCAACTCGCGCCAACCCGGTTGGCCGATGGTGCCTATGTCATTGCCGTTTCAGGATTTGATTCGACAGCTGGTGATGATTTCATGGTGGTCGGCGGAGACACCGCCGGTGCCTTCAACCTGAACATCAATGGCACCGCTGGACCGGGAGGCAACATTTCGGGGCTCATGTCCAACGGAACACTCGCACCGAATCAAGTGATCTTCTATAGCTTTACCGTTGGAGAACAAGACCAGACAGTGCCTCAACGGACAACCGAAGAAATTGTAATCGCCGAAGATCTGTTTGTCCTAGCGGACAACAAAACCGCCGACGGAGGCAGCGGCATCAACCTGAACACCAATGTTGTTTCGGCACGTGTCCAGGTTGGACGAGGCCCTGATCAGAATCCGAACGCGGGTGCGATCACGATCAACGAGACCGGTGCCCTTCGTCTGGATTACGCCAAAACCCGTCTGGGAGCGGTCAACGTGACGACCGGTGGAAACTTGGTTGCGAATTTCGTTCAGGCCGAAGGCATTAACGACGGTGATGCGATCACGCTGGTCGCCAACGGTACCGGTTCCGACGTGGTGACCAATGAAATTCGTGTCCGTCAAGCGACAGGACGTGTTTCCATCACTGCTGCCGATGATATTCGGGATGTTAATTCCGCTGACGACAAACTGATCGTGGCAAAATCGGTTGCTCTGACCGCAGGCAATAACCTGACAGACACTTTCGACGGCATCATCGCCCAGACACGCACGAACCTGATCAGTGCCAAGATCACCAGTGACACTCGCGCATCAATGTTCCTGTTCAACAGGAATGCATTGCGGGTTGAGGATACGTTTGTGACCAACGGAAGCATCGGCATCATCAACAACGGTGGAAACCTGCAGGCGATCGATGTACGATCCGGCGGTCAGGCCAACAGCCGGGTCTTGTTGCGAACGCTCGGCACCGGCAGCGATATTGTTGTCAGTAAGGTTGAAGCGGCTGATCGAGGCGAAATCTTCCTGGATTCGGCTGACGATATCTTTGATAGCGTGTTTGCCGATGAGCAGTTTGTTACCGCCGAATTCCTGTCAGCCACGGCACGCAACAATGCCGTTGAAGCCTTTGATGGAGTGATGCTGAATGTCGAAGCTGAGTCCTTCAGTATCAGACAGCCCAACGGTGGTGTAGAGTTCATCAGACGTCAATAATCGAATTGGCCATTGAAAAAATGAAAAAGCCCTGAAAAGAAATTTCCTTTTCAGGGCTTTATTTTTTACCGAGGTTCAAACAGAGAGATCATTTGCCAGAGTGTGAGCACGACCGGAACGGAGCAGAGTTTTTCACTTCTGCACTGCGTCACGATGCGTCGCCGACCTTGATGTCCAGCATCTTGCGAAGTGTACGTTGGACGTGTTTGAATTTGATGGGTATGGTGAACATGGCATGGCTGTCGCCGAACCAGTCGTCCTTGATGATCTCCTTCATCTGATCCGAGATGATCAGCATGGTGTTGAGCCCTTTTGTGTTTTTTGCGGTGGTGTGTTTCCGGAATGCTTTCAATGCCGTTCGTCCCAGACCGGCAGTACCAAAAATCACACAATCCACGGGCGGTTCTTCGTGTGTTTCGTAGCCATCAAAACGATCCAAACCACGCTGGGGGTCACCGGTAATTAGCACGCGATAGCCGAGTTCTTTCAGTTTCTCCCGCAGCAAATTCTGAAGTTTCAGATTGGACTCGATCAGCAGCAGGGTCTTGCCTTCACCCTCGTTTTCGACGGCGACATGTTTGGCGTAATCGGCAGCTTGCTGATCGGAGAGGTTGGCATCGTATTTGGCAGTGTCACCGGAGAGCAGCGATTGATGGACTAAGGTTGCCTCGTGCAACACTGCGGCAGGTGTCTGAATCCTGCCATCGGGATTCAGCTCCATTAACCGACCGATCAGCACGACCAGCCGATGGGGCAGGTTGGGATCATGTATCGTAACGGGTTTGACATCCGTGTAGCGGTTCGCCGCCAGGCGTTTCATGCGTTCGCGTGTTTCCAGCAGCGGCGAAACCCCACTGGCCATCTGGTACAGCATGCAGCCCAGAAAATAGATGTCACTACGCTTGTCTTCGCGGCGGACGCCGGTGCAGCGTTCCAGACCGGCGTAATCGATACTGCGTGGCCCTCCGCTGGTGTCGTCTGTTTCGCCGGCGATGGTGGCCAGACCAAAGTCAACCAGCTTGGCCTGGCCCTTGGAAGACAGCAGCACATTGGACAATTTCATATCCCGATGACCGATCCCCAGTTCGGCCGCGTACTGTAGACCGGCCGCCAGATCGCAGATGATTTTGACACAGCGTACCGGAGAGAGTTTGACATGCGCCCGGACGTAGTCGCGCAGGTTTTGCCCTTCGACAAAATCCATCACCATGTACAGACGGTTTTTTTCAGTTTCGACCTCGTGGATAGGCACGATGTTGGGATGGCGCAGCTTCATCACCATTCGCGCCTCGCGCAGAAACTGTTCTTGCATATCCAGATCATTACTGTAGCGGCTGCGCAGGACTTTGACCGCTTTGACATCGCCGGTTTTGGTGTGGACGGCGCGGTATACCCTGGCGAATGTTCCCGCACCAATCAGATACAAAATCCGCCAGTTGCCATAGAAGTAACCGACCCGGTGCCCTTCGGCAACGCGTTGCAATTGCCAATTGGTTAGATGCTCGTGCCGTAGTAACAGATCAGAGAATTTCTCATAACCCGCTTCATCTGCTCCCGTTTCCCGTGCATCGGCCAGGACACTTTGCAGCGTCTTGTTCTCCATCAAGCGACAATCGTAGATGCGCTGGGCAAGCTGATCGGCGGTTATTTCGCTCATGAAAAACTATCTCGTAGATGCAGAATATCGAAGGGGAAAGGGACGGTTCTGCCAGAGATGCATGGTTCAGGTTACAGCTTTCGGATCCCGGTCAGGGTTCTGGCTTCGAAAGATAAATCATCCGTAATGGGAAAGCCTCCCTATGTTATTCGATCGGTCAAAAACAGACAACTTTCAATCGGAAGCAACGGAAAAATGAGCAAAATCGCGCTGACATGAACAAACCGGTCACCGGACCGAAGCAAAGACGAGAGACGATTTACACAAAATATGGGTGGCGCACAAAAAACCAGCCACCGGACGGGGCTGGTTCGATAAGTAAAATGGCTTGAGAAGAAGGTGCAGCCGGTGGTGGGAGGTGTTGGAGAGAGCGCTGGGTGGGTTGAAAACAGTGATCCAAGCAGTGAACTCAAAGGCACGGGAAATGCGATCCGGTTCCGTTTTATAGATCGCCGCCACCAAGAGCATTTTTGTAATCGTCACGCTCACGACGCGTCGCCTCAAGATCAAACATCAGGTACTTCATGTCCATTCGCAACTGGCTGAGTGCTTCCTGAATCAGATTCAAAATGCGGCGGCGACGCTTGGTGTATTCGACGACCCTGTTGAGCGGCTGCGTCAGTTCGTTGCGGTATTGTTCCGGTAGACTCTGAACGGCCGAAATCAGATCGTTTAAATCGATCGGAAGCTGGTCGGGATCGGAGTGGTTGGTGTTTTCGGTTTTCATATCCATCAAGGTAGGTCCTTACAGTGCATCGAAAAAACGATTGCGGGTGGTTTGGGTCACGAATGAGTTGTGCTGAGCGATGTTTTTCTCGAGTGGTTGTCTCGCCTGATTGAATGTCTCGCTTGACTAATTGGGTTTGCACCCGTGATGCCAATTGGTAAAAAATTCTCCCTAAAACCCTCAAACCTTCTGTTTTGCTGTGCCCTTCCGGCTTTTGCAGGCATTTTCGACCGATTTTCGCGGCTGCCATTTACGGTTACCCAATTTGTCGTCGTCTAACCGCGTTGCTTTTTCGCAACACTGGTTGATCTGGCGAATCATGGTTGATGTTGATAAAAGCAACGTTTCGTTTCATCAACGTTACTCGGGAGACCGGGGGCCTGCATGTGGGCGGCTTCCATTCTGCGAAGATTGGTCAGCGATTCAATGACTCAAATCAATCTAAAGACGATATTTTTCGTACTGTTCTGGTTGACCTTTGCGCTCAATCGGCCTGCGGCAGGCCAATTTGTCCAAAAGCACGATGGCAAGACTCCGTCGTGGATTCGCCACCGGAGTGATAGCCGGGTCGATCAGCGTCATTGGCGGCAGGTTCGGGACAGTGGCCCGATCGCCAACGGCCAGACGGGTGCCCGGGAAGTGCTGGCGTTTCAAAACAGCCCCGGTACCCACCTATACATTTCTCATAAAGTTCCTCCGGCCTATTTGATACCCGAACTCAAGCCAACGGTGAGGATCAAATCCGAATCGGCCGGCATTCAATTTATGGTTCGTGTTGTGTTGCCGCATACTCCCGCCCCTGATGGCAACGGGCCGATGACCACCACCTTGACCGGTCAGACTTACAACCTGCCTGGCCAGTGGCAAACGCTCGGCATCAGTGCACCCGAATTCGATACTGCCAAACTGCTTAACGAGGAACTGTGGTATCTGCGACGCAAGTATGGAAAACACGTCACCGATCAGGCGGCATTTATTGATCGTGTGGTCTTGAACCTGTATACCAAACCCGGACAGCATGAGGTGTTGATTGACCAGGTCTCACTTGAAGGTGCGATTTCGGCTAAATCGATTGCCTTGAAGTCAACCGGTTTGAAAGACAACTCCAACGACGTATTTGATTTTGAAGGGCTTGATTCACCCACCGCCGTGACCAAGCCAATTGCTGACTTTCATGTCACGCCTGCTGCAAAGTTAACTGCACCGGGGCCACGTGCTGAAAAGCGTTCTTCGTTGGTTCAACGCGACGGCACGGTTTTGCTTGCCGACAAACGTCCATTTTTTCCGATAGTCATCGAACACAACGGGGAGGGAATTGACTTTTTAAAGGCGATTGGTTTTAACACGGTGGAGTTGAAATCGACTGCGACCAAGGAGCAACTGGCAGAAGCCGAGCGTTTAAATATGTGGATTGTGTGTCCCCCACCGGCATCGATTGGGGTGACGGATATTGGATTTGAGTATGATCGGGTATTGGCCTGGTCGGTGGGAAGAAACTTACAGGGCCGCGACCTGCAAACCGTTCAGCAGCGCGTTCGGGAAATTCACGATTCGGATTTGCGCAAGGGCAGGCCCATTGTGGCCAATGTCAAATCCAGTTGGTCGCGCATCGCCGCGCAGGTGGATATTCTGTCGGTCGGGCTGGAGCCCTTGGGCACCAGTTTTCTGGCCAGTCAATACAGTCAATGGTTGCAGCAACGGGCTCATTCGGTGGCCACCAGCAAGCCGGTCTGGGCAGATATTCAGACCGAACTCTCACAGCCGCTGCTGGATCAAATTTCGACAATTTCCAGCCAGATTCCTCCCACGCCGGTTGAACCGCAGCAGTTGAAATTTCTGGTGGTAGAAGCGATTGCCGGTGGTGCGCGGGGGTTGCGGTTTCGTTCGCGCGGCCGCCTGGATGCGCCGGACCCGGCCACGCGTCTGCGGACGTTAACCATTGAACTGGCCAATGCATTTGTCGACCAGATTAAACCGTGGGCCGTTGGTGGAGCATTGATGGGCGAGGTCGAAACGGATGATGCGGATCTGCAAATCACCGCCATCAATACGAGCCGCGCCCGGTTGTTGCTGATTCAGCGTCCGACACATCACGAACAGTATTGGGCTGGTGATGTGCCGCTGAAGACGGTGTCGTTCAATGATTCGTCGTCTGCGTTTACCGATCGCGCTTGGCAGTTGTCCGATACCCGATTAAAACTGTTGCCGGCAATTCGGGAACTGGGAGGGACAAAGGTCGAGATCCCGGATTGCCCCTACACCACTGCAGTGGTGTTGACCCAGGATCCGGTGGTGGTCAGCCAACTGAGCGAATCTTATGAGC
Organism: uncultured Pirellulaceae bacterium; assembly: GCA_937967505.1. Taxonomy (GTDB): domain Bacteria; phylum Planctomycetota; class Planctomycetia; order Pirellulales; family Pirellulaceae; genus Mariniblastus. The sequence continues at coordinate 17,419 of CALCJM010000183.1, forward strand.
GCGTGGGCAAACAATCGATCCAGCAAATGCGGTCCCGGCTGACCTCCCAGTGGATCGCGATCATGCAGTTGATTGACAAACAGATCGCCAAAATGGGACGCCGCTCGCCGGCCGTCGGCGGGGCGATCAACGAAGCGGTTACAGCCTGGAGGGTCGCCAGCGATTTGATCAGCAAACAGAGCCTTGATTCGGCAACCCGCTATCTGGACCGTACCGATGAACGACTCAGCTTCTCCCGTCGCGAGACCGCGATTGGACCGCTGGGCCTGTTCCAGTCAAAAACGTCAACACCATTCGTCGCCCACGCAAGTCTAATCCCGTTGCACTGGCAGTTGACCGACCGGTTGAAAAAATCGGGACCGTGGGATCCAAACGGTTTGGCCGCCGGTGATTTTGAAAGTCTGGAACATATGAAACTGAGTGGTTGGGAGAATCATCGTGTAGATCTGGCGGCGGCAACCACGCGTGTTGAACTGGCATCCGACGAGATCGTGCTGGGGGAAAAAAGTCTCAAGCTGTCGGTGTCGCCAGCGCACCATCAACCCGGTGGCAGTCCAATGTTGGAGGAATCACCGTTGTGGATCGTCAGTCCGGCAGTCAAAGTGCGCCCCGGGCAGATGGTTCAGATTCATGGCTGGGTGAAAGTGCCGGAGGTGATCAGGGGAAATTTCGACGGGCTGAAAATCAGTGATTCCGTCTCTGGCGAAGCACTCGCCGAACGCATTGCGGTCACGCGCGGATGGGAAGAGTTTACGCTCTACCGTAGCGTTGCCGAGGCTGGTCAAATTCGGGTTCGGTTCGATATGACGGGATTCGGAACGGTGTACCTTGATGAGGTGACGATCCGTACGATTAAGCTGAAGTAGTTTGTGTTTGATTGTACCGGGAGGCATACTGGGCACTGAGTGCTACAGCCTTTTCTGGTTAGGCCCGCAATTCTCATCTTCACCCGTCCTGCCTTCTGCAACCGGGAGTTCTTGCGTTGGGCCGCGCACCGTTAAATTGCATTTACGGGATACTCCACCGGTCTGTGTTAAGGAGCCGTGAATTCTCCAGGGATCCCGTTACCAAAGCGTTCTGTTTCGTTTAAAAATGCCGACCAGTTGAGTAAACGAACCTGTTAACCGCTTACAAATTCTGTGGAATCCAATCGATGTATTCACTGAACATGTCCGAGTTTCGCAAAAAGAAAACGGTCGAGAAAAAGCCGTTGATTTCCATGCCAAAGGTCACGCCCGTGACAGCTGCCGCGATCGCGGTACCGGTTATCATTTTATTTGCGTTGATGATTTATTTTGATTATTCGTCAATCAGCCGCGCCGATTCGATCATTGACCGGATGGTGGCCACCAAACGCTCGCGCGGAAGGGGGCATCGTGAAAAAATGAGAGCGCTGGCAGGAACCGAACCCGATTCGGATTTACGCGGTAAAGTGCTCCGGGAGACGTATACTTTTGACCGCGTACTGCCGTTGCTCAGCCCGCGCACCGCGACGGTCATTTACGGTGGCCGCAGCGGCGTCGCAGTTCTGGCCAACCATTCACCCGGCTTTGACGGCGATCACAAATCATTCGAGTAATTGCCTAATCTTCCAGCCACTGCGCGTGCTGGGGCGACTGGGAGAAAGCTTTGAAATCTTCGACTTGAGAAAAATCGGAAAATTCATACCCATAGTCGTCCCGCAGAATCCGGAGCTGTTCCAGCACCGTATCGAAGTCCTCGGTGAGCAGGCCGATCGTCATTTTCAAATCATGGGCGTCGTCATTTTTAATCGTTGCCGGGTCAATCCCGTGACTTAACTCCAGCCCGCTCCGGGTGTCTCCGATCGTGCACAACCCGGATGCAACAGTGAGATCAAAATAGGGGTCGCCACCACAGAATTTGGTGATTTGGGCGCGCGATTGTTTAAGCAGGTCGGAGTCCATTTTGAGGATGCCTACGTCCGCCAGCAGGATTCCAATCGACGGGCTTCCGGGGAATGCCGCGAGATATTCTTCGATGGCGTTCAGATACGCTTCTTCGTCCGTTTCGAAATCTGTGGCTGAAATGCGTATTAGCATGCAGGTGCGTGTTTTTTTCAAACGATCGGGCATTGCATTGTACAAACGAAGGGCTTCTGCGTTGTCTCCTTGTGTATGTGCCCGAACCATTTGCGCTTGCTGTTTGATCTCATCGAGAGATTTTTTTGCCTCGCCGCTGAGAGTGCCAAGCAAGTTCCTGCTGGCGAACGCCGGTGCGGCTGTGTTGCGCAGTGTCGTGCTGACCGTCTCCCCGGTGGTGGCGAAGAAAATTGAATCAATGCGAACAACGCCATCTTGTTTGACCAGACGCAGGTCGTGATAGTTGAGCCCTGACTGGCCGATCAGACGAAAGATCACATGAAGCCGTTTGCCGCGATTGGCAACTCGTAGCTTTTGATATTCTCCGCCGGCATCCATTTCCTGACCGATCAGCTGCGCGAAGTTGTCTAGGAAGGTAGCGGACCCTTGTGCAAACCCGTTTCTGTCCGCGCGTCGCACCCGCATGGGCAGCCCTGCCAACGCGTTATCGACAATCGTCGACCAGGAAACCAGTTGCTTGACCTTCGCAGTATCCTGATTTGCAATCGCCTGCTGCCATTGGACGGCAAATTGCCGGGCCTCGGCGACGGTGAGGTCGTCCGTGTCAACGGCGTCAGTATTGGAGATTGCCGGTAGACGTTGCGGTGGCAGAGGCCTGACCGCTGACGAATCACACCCTCCGGCACAGACGCACATCAGCATTACTACCACCCACCACCGCATACTGACGCCACGCAGACTTGCGCGGTTTTGGGATATAAGTTGACCTTTGAAAAACGGTTGCAGAATCGGAAAAAAGAATGCTGGCATATCGTTCGATCGGAAAAAGAAGGGAAGTGGAAGTGGCTGGATCGCCTCAACCTGTGCAGGTATTCTGTGGTAAATCAACGGGGTGAGCAAGTGATTTCACGAAAGATTGGTGAGTGTCGAAATGGCAATCCGTCAAGCACCCATTATCGTTAAAGCTTGTGGAAAAAGATGATATTTCGTTCAGGAAACGTTGCGGAAAACCCGTTGGTGAACCTGCGCTGGCTTGAATCTGCCGCGAGCCCATGAAACAATAATTCCCGTTCGTGGAGAGCTGCGGTGGTCTCCGGAAGAACAATGTTTATCTCAACCAGGCAAATTATGAGAATTGAACCCCTTGGTGACAAAATTGTCGTCAAACGGATGGAAGCGGAAGAAACAACGGCCGGTGGAATTTTACTCCCCGAGGCCGCGCGTGAAAAACCACAGGAAGGAAAAGTGCTCTCGGTTGGCAACGGACGAATGCTGCCCAGTGGCAGTCGAGCCGATTTTCAGGTTGAGGAAGGTGACCGGGTGCTGTTTTCCAGCTATGCAGGGACCGAGATCACAATCGATGATACACAACTCCTGATCATGACTGAAGCTGATATACTGGCTGTAATGGGGTAAGCGATGAACACTCTACAGAGAAACTTCCGGGCGTTGGTTGTGGTCGTTTCAGCGACCACATTGTTGCCTGCCAGCAATGTGCGGTGCGAACCGCCGGTCCGGGCGACACCGGCCCAAACCACAACCCGTGGGGGCGCACAGCCTCCGGCCGAAATGGACAGAAAGCTGTATGGAACAACCGTCTCGCAAGGCGTGACCTATCTGTTGGAAAAGGGGCAAGACTCCGCCGACGGTTCCTTCAGCAAACATCTTGGACCTGCGGTAACATCGATGTGTGTGTCGGCATTGTTGAAAAACGGTGTGCCGGTCAGCCATGAAAAAGTCCAACTATCCCTGAAGTATGTTGAAAAGTTTATTCGCCCCAACGGCGGCATCTATGCTCCAGCCAGCAATTTACGCAACTATGAAACCAGTGTTTCGTTAATGTGCCTGCACCAGGCAAACGTTGACGGTCGGTACGATACAACCGTCGAAAATGCCATCGCCTTCCTGCGGGGTATTCAATGGGACGAAGGCGAGGGGCACCAAACGCTCAGCCGCCACTATGGTGGACAGGGATACGGAAAACACAAACGTCCCGATGCCTCGAACACCTCGTTTTTCCTCGATGCACTCAAAGAGGCGCAGCCCGAAGGTAACAGTGACGCAATCAAAAAAGCCGTCGTGTTCATGTCGCGCTGCCAGAACCTGCCTTCGCAGCATAACGATGCGGAATTCGCTCGTGTTGCTGGTGGTGATGACTTTGGCGGCTTGATTTACTCTGCCGTCGGTACCGGCGAATCCAAAGCCGAAAACAATCCTGACACACCCGTCGGTGGCTTGCGAAGCTACGCGTCGATGACCTACGCGGGTCTGAAAAGTTTCCTTTATGCAGGCATCGACAAAGAGGATTTGCGCGTCAAAGCGGCGTTGGACTGGATCAGCCGTCATTACGATCTGACCTCCAATCCGGGCGTTGGGCAGCAGGGGCTATTTTATTACTACCACGTGTTTGCGAAAGCGCTCGATGCTCGGGGGGAGCAGCATGTTATCGACGCCAGCGGAATCCACCATGACTGGCGGGCTGATCTGTTGGAGCAATTGTCGGACAAACAGCAGGACGACGGATCGTGGATTAACCCGGCCGACCGCTGGTACGAAGGCGATCCAAATCTGGTGACCAGTTATTCCTTGCTGGCGCTGGCTCACCTGGATGCCGGCAAGCAATAGACGGGGGATGCCATGGGTATCGGTCCGTTATTTTGCAGTAGCATGGAGGGCGCACAGGTTGCCGCTAAATCTAAATAAGGTAGCCTGAAGCCCCGAGTCTCCCGGCATCGGTACCGCTCGCGGTCAACATTGCCCAATGTTCTGAGGGACGATTCGGTGGGCTAGACGGTTGATTTTCGCCCGTCCACCAGCTGTGCCGGGTTTAGCACTTGACAGTTTTGGCCAATTCGAACATACTTCGCGACTCGAAAAAACACTGCGGAGAAAACAATGAAAATTCATGCCGGCGACACCATTCAGGTCATTAGCGGTCGCGATAAAACAGTCACTGGAAAAGTTATTTCTGTTGACCACAAGACGGACAAATTGTTGGTCGAAGGCGTCAATATGGTTTACCGCCACGTCAAACCAAGCCAGCGTAATCCTCAAGGGGGACGTTTGCACAAGGAAATGCCGATCCGCTCCTGTAAGGTGATGGCACTCTGCCCCAAAACCAACAAACCAACCCGCATCGGTTATCGCTATCTGGACGACGGTAGCAAAGAGCGTTTCGCGCGCGTCAGCGGTGCCTCAATGGGGGTCGTTTCACCTGCGAAAGCCCGGTACGCAAAAAACTAACGCACAATCCATTGCGAGGCTGACAGGCCAAAGCGATCCAGAAAAAAAGGCTGCTTGCCAATTGGCATGCGGCCTTTTTCTGTTTTGATCCGGGACACCGTTTCGATTTGTGTAACCCCGGGCCGCGTCACCGGTGCTACCTGACCGTCGTTCTGCCTGCCGGCACTTGAGCAACGTTTGCGGCGGCTGATGATGATGGCTGACGGTCCAGGAAGATTAGAGCTTCGCAACCGGCTAACACGGGACTGACTTGTGGTCGTAGCACGATTCGGTTGCCGTCTGCGGATACTGCATAATTGGTGCGTGTCGTGACGTGCTGGCCCGTTTGGTCCGTTGCAGTCGTTTCGACCACCACGCCGTGTTGGGTGGAGTCGATAATCTTCCAAGTGCCGACCGTTTGCCCCGCGATCTTCTGACTACCGGCAGGCTGAATTTCGACGGCCGTTTCCACCTGGCCCGATTGAGAAAACTCGATCGCCATCTCCGTCGTCACAAACGTACGTGCCTCACGAATCAGTTCCTGTCGTTGTTCAACTGGCAGCGTATCGACAGCGGCCAGCAGTGCTTCCTCATTGATCAGCGCTCCGCCCATCCACGCACCGACTAACGCCCGGTGGTGAGTTTGGGTCTCGGAATCGCCGACCGGTGAATTGACAGGCGCGACTGTGGCCCTCGATTTTGACGTTGGGCTCGCAGTCGAAACGACAGTCGAATCTTTGGTCCAACCGGCATCGGATTTGGCAGCAGAATCGGTGGAGGAATTGCAGCCACCGGCCAATGCCGCGACGCCCATCACCAGCACACAGCTGGTTGAGCCAATGTGCGATCTGATCAAACGGTCCCATCGCGCTGATGCGATTAAATTCGACATTTGTAAACTCCTTTTCAAGGATCCAGAACTGGCAGTACGGGAATTTCGTCAGTTGATTTATGAATTGATTTGCGTAACTACTTCATGCGAGTGAACTTCAAAATCATTTTTTGTCCCGACATGTTGGGTGGTGCCAGTCGAATTGTGGAATCATTCACCCAGTGCACCACGGTCGGGGTAGTGACGCCTTCGATCCGGCATTCGATTTTGGTCAGCCCGGCGGAATCTGCTTGCGTCAGCTTCCAAGTACCGTTTTTGCGGCTATCGATTTTGCCCAACTGCGTCACCGTCTCCAGTACGCCATTGCTGCGGAAATGCAGATTCATTTCCGGGGTAGCCATGTCAGGGGACGCTTCAGTGGTGTCGGAGGTCACCTTCTTCGCCAGCGATTCTGCCTTTTCCATTTTCCAGTCCCCGACCAGTTTCGACTGAATCGCTTGCTGGCATCCCACAAGCAGCAACGTCACTGTCAACAGCGCCAGCATGTTTCGAGTTTTGCGTAGCATTGGCATGTTACGGTCAGAATCGCTACAGCAGGAAAAAACTAAAACTTACACCGTTGGAATCGGTTCTTTTGGAGGGGCGCTTCGATGTTCATTTGGTTTTTAATGGCTCTCCGGAGCCCTGTTGCCAGCAAATCACAACAAAGTTTGCCGATTTTTCTATTTGTACTGGCTCCGTTGACTTTGTCAGGACGACAACACTCAAAGATATCCCTGCGCCAGAAAACCAGAAGGTTCGCCATCGGGTGAAGGTTCAATTCTTTCTGTCGCAACGCCAAATGAAAACATAGAAAGGTCGGCAGCCCTCCGGGAGTGCGCTGACCGTTGAGAGAGTCCCCATGATTCGTTCAATGATGCTGGTTGCAAGTTTGCTAACTGCCATGGTGGCAATGGTTGCCACAGGGTGTTGCGGCCCGATGGGCTGTGGTCCTGGCTGCGGCAACATCCCCTGTAGCGATTGCGATGGTGGATTTCGCCAGCCCGTTTCTGGTGGACCAATTGCTGCGATCCGCAACCTGCGACGCAATGTGATCTGTGGCAGCGGATGCGGAGAAACTTACGTCGGCGAATGGACCAGCACTCCACCGGACTGCAACGATCCTTGCTGCAATAACCAGTTTGTGGGTGGAGCGGTGAAGGCACGCCCGTTTTGCCGCACGCGACCAGCATGCCTTGGCCATGGAGGTCTACTGCGTACCCTTTACGGGAAACGAAGCTGTAGCGGCATCGAGAGTTCGGCGTCTTGCGAATGCGGCAACGACTCCTGCGATAGTTGCTCATGCAGCGACTACGTCGGGGGGGAATACGCGGTCAACGATTACACGGAAATCGGCGCAGAATCCCCTGCGCCGGTATCAGGTGGTTGTGGATGTGCAACGTGCCGTGGCCCCGAATCACCGATGGCGACGCGTCTGGCAGAGATGGGGCAACACCCTACGGGCAATTCGATCGTGGCCCGCACCAAAGCTACTCATCAACGTGCTCAGCAGATTCGTCGCCGCTAAGCCATGTCATTGCTGGACCATTGGCCGGATCAGAGCGACTGGCACGAGCATCTCAAAAGCTGGTTTGAATCCGGTACCGCTGTTGAGCTGATTGCGTTTGTCGATCAACAGCGGGAGGCGGCCACGGTGTTTCCACTTGCCGATGATGTCTTCAACGCATTTCGTTTCACCACATGGGCCGGTACCAAAGTGGTGATACTTGGTCAGGATCCCTACCACGGGCCGGGGCAGGCTCACGGATTGAGTTTTTCCGTTGGCCAGAATGCCCGGCGGTTTCCACCCTCGCTGCGAAATATCTTTAAAGAATTGGCCGACGACATGGCTTGCCCCGTGCCGACGACCTGTAACCTTGAGCCTTGGGCACGGCAGGGTGTGCTGTTGCTGAACACGGTGTTGACCGTGCGCCGCGGTGAAGCACATTCGCACAAGAACCGTGGTTGGGAATCGTTTACCGACGCGGTGATCAAATCGTTTGCCGCCCATCCTGCACCGGTAGTTTTTGTCCTGTGGGGGAAATCGGCAGAAAGGAAAGCGCCGTTGATTGACGATCGACACCCGCTGCTGGTCGCACCGCATCCGTCACCGCTGTCCGCACATCGCGGTTTTTTTGGCAGCCAACCATTCTCCAAAATCAATCGGCTGCTGGAAACCCACGGGCGCGGGGCGATTAGCTGGTCGCTCGATTGATCATCGTACATTGTTTGTCGCTCGATTGACATCGTTTGTACGTCGGTGCCCAATGCGGATGACCTTGCACTTGAAAACACCCGCGTTTTCAGCCAATATCAATTTTTTTTTGGTTGGCATTGCTGCTGCTTTGTGTATCCCTCGAACAGTCTCTTACTTCACGAGGGTATGCGATGCTAAAGATCGTCGGAGCGTTTTTTGTTTGTCTGTGGTGTGCGGATTTTCTAACAGGGTTCTTTCATTGGCTGGAAGATACTTACTGCCTAGAGCACTACCCGTTGATCGGCGGGTTTATTTGCGAACCCAACATTGAGCACCACGTGGACACGCAGCTGATGGTGCGCACCGGAACTTTTTTTTCTCGCAACATGCTTCAGTGGGGGATGGCGGCGTCTATTTTTGGACTGCTGGTGATCTGCGGCTGGGCCAATGTGTATACGTTTGTGACGCTGTTGTTGACCTCGTTCGGCAATGAGGTGCACCGCTGGAACCACATGCACAAAACCAGTCCACTGGTGACTTTCATGAAAGATCTTGGTGTTATTCAGGCGCATCGTCAACACTCCATGCACCACAAACCACCTCATACGGGCTATTACTGCGTGTTGACATCACAGGTCAATGCGGTGTTGGAACGAATCTCTTTTTGGCGGTCCCTGGAAAAACTGATTGCCGTCACGACCGGGATTGCCCCCAAACGGGAGAGTCGCCGGGACGCTGTCACAGTGAAAGCAAAGTCATAAGGTGACTGGCAGTTAAGAATTTACCATCCGTTGGTGACGCTGAGAGCGTCGGAGCGAAGCTGGCAGCATCGCCAACGGTAAGCTTTCAACTGCCAATTGCCCAATAGAAACTGATATCACCCCGCGAGAACACAAATACCGGGACAGGAAATCAACATTGGTTCGCCCTGTCGAAACCACTAGGATTGCGTTTTTACAAGACAGCCCTGACGGATGGGTGATGAGTACAGTCGAACCTGAAAACTTCAAGGACGCCCATGGGGCTGTCGGGAACGCTACGGCGCGACGTAGGCACCGCAGCAGGCGTCACCCGCGGAAATCCACTGATGGCCGCCGGAGGTTTGGCTGGTTGGTGCGACCTAAGTCGCGCGCGCCTCTGTTTGATCAAAGGACGGATCGCACGTCAACCGCCGCGCCGGCAGTGAAGAGCGCTGTGGATTCGGAGCGGATCAAACACAGCCCACAAAATACTGATCGCAGTCCGGGATATTTCGCACAAGCGCGCCGACCTGTTGTCTCACTTTATTTTCTGCTACCGCTGATCATGATCTACGAGGTTGCCAAGATCTTCAGCGCGCCACAAACGGCTTGCAGCGGGATTGATTATTGGATCGGTGAGATGATGAGTCTTTTTGGGGTGGGGCAACTGGTGGTTTTGCCAATTTTGACCACCGGTGTTCTGCTCGTTTGGCATCATCGCAAGGCGGACCGATTTGGTCTGCGGATGAAGGTGCTGCCGTTGATGGTGATCGAGGGAGTGGGGATAGGGGTGACGTTGTTTCTGCTCGCACACGTTTTGCTGGTGCTGTTTGGCAGTGGTCCGGACGCCGGCCGCGTGATCGACCCTTACCTGTGGACGATAGGCTCTGCCACGTGGTGGTCCGGTGTCGTGACTTATATCGGCACAGGCATCCACGAGGAACTAATTTTCCGCGTGCTGATCATGTTGCCGCTGGTGGTTTGGTTGACGCAACGTCTGGGATCGCGATCCGGCGCTGTGGTGATTGCCGCTGCGGTCTCCAGCCTGATTTTCGCGGCTGCCCATGTGGACTGGCTGAATCCGGCCGGTGAGCCATTTCAGGAGTTGGCGTTTTTGTTCCGTTTCGTTGCTGCCGGAGTTTTTGCCGTTGTGTTTCACTATCGTGGGTTCGGCATCGCTGTGGGGACGCATATTACCTACAACGTCCTGACGCTACTTTCGGCATAGTCGAATCCGGTAGCTGGCATACGGCGCGTTGACGTACCGTGCGCTCGATGCGGCGCGTGGTTGCTGTGGAATGATCGGGGTGACCGCATCGTTCAGACCTCCATAATGGGGCCCGCACCATCGCGCCGGGCGACAAAGATGGGAATGCGGTCGCCGATCTTTTTATGGTGGGCGGCGACGGCGACGTCCGGATGGTTGTTGTCTTCGGACAGGTGACACAAGCAGGCCCACTGGAGACGGGCGTTATCGTCTTGGGCCAGTGTTTCCCTGATCAGTTCGGCCGAATCATCGTTGGACAGGTGCCCGCCGGGCCCGGAGATGCGCTTTCGCAATCGCAATGGGTAACGCCCGTTTTCCAACATGGATGGATCGTAGTTGCTTTCGATAATTACCGCGTCCAGAGAACGCAGCACTTCCTTCAGGCCGTCGAAGGCGTGCCCCAGATCGGTCAGGATTCCAACTCGGTGCCGGTGATCTTCCACCACATAGGCCAGCCCTTCAGCACTGTCGTGAGGAGTGGGAACAGAATTGACGATGACATCGCCGAAATGCAGGCTGCTGCCGGCGGAGAAAATGCGCACGCGATCCATCGTGCCAAGCTTCAGGTATCGTCGTGCGGCCAGTAATGTGCGGCGGGTAATATAAACCGGCATGCCGAATTTCCGCTGGAAGATGCCCATGGATTTGGCGTGGTCACTGTGATCATGTGTGATCAGCAATGCGTCCACCGTGCGGATGTCACGTCCGTGTTCGGCCAGTCTCAGTTCTGCCTGACGGGCACTGATGCCGGCGTCGAACAGCAACCGGACGGTATCGGTTTCGACATAGAAACAATTACCGTTACTTCCTGATTGTAGCGAGATGATTTTCATGGCGGGGACCGACCGAAGGCAGATCTGGGACGGATGTGAGGCAAGTCAGATTTGAGGCAAATGAGGCAAATATGAGTGAGCCTTGGGGGCCCACTATCACGCGGCTAACGCTCAGGGACGTTTCTCATAAAATCGGCGACCTGTTCAAAAAAAGCTCTCAGACTCAATGCGGCTTCTTTGGGCACTTCGGTTTCGTTCATCGCTTCGGTCATCAATTCAACCCAGCGATCGCGTTCGGCGATGCCAATTTTGAAACCCACATGTCGCATTCTCAACCTCGGGTGACCGCGTTGTTGAATGTATCGATCAGAACCGCCAAACCGGTAGACCAAAAAATCGCGCAAGCGCTCTTCGGCCCCGTCCCAGTCCTGATCCGGGTACATCGGGCCAATCAGGTCGTCTTTACGGACGCGCTGATAGAAAGCCGCCACCATGCGGGTCAATCCGGTTTCGCCAATCGCCTCAAATACCTGTGATTCGTCCATGGCATGATTAAACCGGGTTCCGGATGAATTGAACAGGCGTTGGGACCAGAAAGGGCTCAAAGTCTCACAAGCCTCCCTTGCGGCAGATTGCAGATTTAACCCACATGCCAAAAAAATCGGCTACAATTTTTTTCAGTCAGTCGCGGTCAATCAGCGGACAGGCCGCCAAACTCTTCGCAACCATCACGCCAGTTGGGTTTTATGAATCAGCAAGCGTCTACCTCATCATCCGGGAATAAAGTGCGCGGCGCCGGTATCCTGGCGAAGTTGAAAACGTTCTCGTTATTGGGTATCGAAGCGATGCCCGTGGAAGTCGAAGTGGACGTGTCGCCACGCGCGATGCCCAAGACGATTTTGGTCGGGCTGCCCGAGGCGGCGGTGCGCGAAAGCACTCACCGTGTCGAACGCGCGCTGGTGAACTCCGGTTTTCATCGTCCGTCCGATCGCGTGGTCATCAACCTCGCCCCGGCGGAACTTCCCAAACAGGCCGCTTCGTTCGACCTGCCGATCAGCCTTGGCGTCTTGGTCGGCAGTGGTCAGATTTCCTCCGATCGCTTGACACAATATGCGGTCGTTGGAGAACTGGCATTGGAAGGCCACACGCGCGCGGCCAAAGGTGTATTGTCGATGGCGATTGAGGCACGGACAGCAGGGTTGAAAGGGATTGTGGTGCCTTTCGAAAACGCCGGCGAGGCCGCAGTGGTGGAGGGGCTGGATGTGATCGCCGTCAGTTCTCTTTCAGAGGCGGTCGGGTTTTTCTCGGGTGAGCTGGAGATTGAGCCGACGCCTTCGGGCATCGCGCTGTTGTTCGAGGAATTTTCGGCGTACGATTTTGATTTTGCCGATGTGCGCGGACAGGAGATGGCCAAACGCGCGATCACGGTCGCCGCAGCCGGCGCCCACAATATTCTGATGGTTGGACCTCCCGGATCTGGTAAGACGATGTTGGCCAAACGAATTCCAACAGTACTGCCGCAGTTGACGCCTCAGGAATCGATTGAAACAACACGTATCTACAGCGCGGTTGGGCGATTGCGGGCGGGGCAACCGCTGATGGCAAAACGCCCATTTCGTTCTCCGCAC